>CAXTUE010000595.1:0-3106 GCA_964247355.1 uncultured Ktedonobacteraceae bacterium
GTCTTGTTGCAGTTTGCTGATCTTCGATGGCGTGCGGATACCGGCAACCACATCCTCGCCCTGTGCGTTCAGCAGGTATTCGCCGTACAACTGCTTCTCACCCGTGCCGGGGTCGCGAGTGAAGGCTACTCCTGTACCACTATCGCTACCCATATTGCCGAAGACCATGCTCTGCACATTAACGGCGGTGCCGAGTGTGTGTTCAATCTTGTTAAAATTGCGGTAGTCGATGGCGCGTTTGTTGTTCCAGGAAGAGAACACGGCCTCAATAGCCTTTTCCAACTGCTTGTAGACATCGGTGGGGAAAGGTTCGCCAGACTGCTTTTCGGCGATCTGCTTGAACTCGACCACGAGCTGCTTCAGGTCTGATGCAGGAATCTCGGCATCGGTCTTGACATTTGCCTTTTCTTTGTAGGTCTCAAGGACATGCTCGAAATCCTGTGGATTGGTGTCGAGGACGATCTTGCTGAACATCTGAATGAAGCGACGGTAGGCATCATAGGCAAAATGCTCGTCACCTGTAAGCGCGACCAGTGCCTGCACCGTGTCGTCATTGATACCGAGATTGAGCACAGTATCCATCATGCCGGGCATAGAGAATTTCGCACCGGAGCGCACGGAGACCAGTAGCGGGTTTTCTTGTTTGCCAAAGCCCTTGCCCGTTTGCTGCTCCACAACCTTGAGTGCCGCCACTGCCTGCTCCCACATGCCCTGTGGAAAGTGCTTGCCTGCGTCATAATAAGCGTTACAGGCTTCGGTTGTGATGGTGAAGCCGGGAGGCACGGGTAGGCCCGCATTTGTCATTTCAGCAACGCCCGCGCCCTTGCCACCGAGCAGGTCGCGCATCTTGGCATTGCCCTCGCTAAAAAGGTATACCCATTTACGTGGAGATTGTTTGACCGCCTCGTCCAACTCCGAACGAGTAATCTGTTGTGTCATGGAAAGTATCCCTCCAACATGAAGTTCTAAGTTTGCTAAAATAAGAGAATGTACAATGCTACGCTCTCAACACAATATTTCTGGCCCAACGTAGTATAGCACGCGCATGTCCTACGTAGTCGCTGGCCTGCTCCGCGCTGATGACCTCATCAGCCTCTTCTGGCGGCGTATCGGCGTAGAAAGCTTCCGGGTGAAACGGAGTCAGAATTGCCATCTCATCTTGAATGTTGAGTGGCGCGCCAACAGCAATCGCTAATGCACGTAGATCGTGATTGTAAGGCGAACGACGTCCAAAACGCAAAACGCTAACCGCCTGAGCAGCCTTCTCAGCCGCCTGATTACAGAAGTCCGCACAGGCAAAGTGGCGGCCAATACTCAACTCGACACTTGCAGTTGCCATATCCTGGGCCGCCTCTGCAAAGACCGCCAACGCCCCCTGCAAATCACCTTGCAATTGCTCTGAAGAAACCTCATCGCCCTCGTCTTGCGCAGGATTTGTGGTACGGGCGATAATCGCTTTTGTATCCTCATCCAGCGTGACTTCATGCATAAGCAGTTCCGCCAGGTCTTCTTCGCTCTCACCATTGGGAAGCGTGTGTCTATCGTCGTGCATCTGTGCCATGAGGTTGCATCCTTATAGAATATCCAGCACATATCGTGTGCTGATTCTCTTCATCATGCCAATAATATGCCTAATTAATGGGTCCTGTCAATGTAGAAAAAGGTTAAGGAACTTTTACGTCTCATTCTTCGTCTCTCCTGTAGTAAGATTCTGCTAGCGTTATATACGACACATTGCTGTGTCTGAGGAAATAAAGCCTATGAAAACGCAAGATAAAGAAACAACAGCAGTAACAAAACCCATACAGAAAAGTAGACGTGTACCGTGGCTTACAGGGCTGAGTATACTCATAGGCATTGCGCTCCTGGCGGGTATTGGAGTCACGGTGCTTGCATATTCGCATACAGCAAGCAGGAGTAGCGCGACAACCGCAAAAACGGATGCATGGCAACGTGTCTTGAATGGCTATACTCTTGTGTCACTTACAGCAGCACCAAACAATGCATCGGTTCTTTATGCATGTGGCGCATCCCTTTCCGCCTCGACACCTAGCCCTAAACAGTCAACGGGAAGTTACACGCTTCTGCGGAGTTCTGACAATGGGGCAACGTGGCAACCAATTACAAATAACGTGGCTAGCTGCCAACTTGTCGTCAATCCAATACAGAGCGATGATCTCTACATAATTGGTCCAGCAAGCCATGTTGCAAGCAACGGAGAAGTCCCGAATGTCCTCAAGCACAGTACTGACGGTGGACGTTTATGGACCGATATTGCACCTACTATTGAAACAGGCAATCCGCAACTTTCTATAACCTGGAATGTGCAACAACTCACAATGGTCGGGAAGCGTCTGTTTGGTCTACAGGTGGTTCCATCAGCAAAAGTACAGCCAATTCAACCAATTGGAAAACCATCACCTGTTGGCATTGTGACACGTCTTGACCTGATACGTTTGGTCACGAGTAGCGATGGTGGACACACATGGTCAATTGTCGATGGTAATCTTAACGGCACGGGACAGAGTGCCTATGAGTATGTGGTATCGTCCTCCGATACACAAACGGTATATGAGCTTGTGGGTACCCAGGAGCTTCCATATGGTACGCCAATAATTCCTGGCAACATACCTACCACGAGCAGAAATCTCACGCTTTATAAGACTGCAAACGGTGGTGGAACCTGGACAAAACTGCGCGAGAACATTCAGTTTGGTAGTACAATACAGGTCGCACACAATAATGCCTCACTTGTCTTTATTGGAAATTCGGCAAGCGCACTATCTCCAATAGGCCCGGATGTCCCACCGACAGCAAGATACTTCTCGCTTGCCGCCAGCAAAGATGGTGGAGCAACATGGGAGACGATCAAGCAACCCGCTCAGGCTTCGCTTGCGCGCAACTGGTTCGTAGGTAGAGATGGTCAGGTATATATCACAACTGGTGCTGTTGCCAGTGAACGGCCAATAAAACCTATAAGCCCTGACGAAGCTGTTGTGCCGGGCAATCCAGGGGTGCCAATTGGCAATGCGACAAGCATTCAAAGTTATAATCTGATAAGCAATTCGTGGAGTGCTGTGACAAAAACACCAGCAAGCGGTACACT
>CAXTUE010000596.1:0-3093 GCA_964247355.1 uncultured Ktedonobacteraceae bacterium
CCCCCCCCCACCCCCCCCCACCCGGTGGCTCATCTGGGGCGGGGCGGCCCGCGTCCGTGCCTTTTATTCGCTCTATTATAAAATAGCTTATCTTCCGAGAACGGAACGGCGAGCAGGAATATATTTCTGCTCATAGAGATCGCTGTACACCTTTGTCGCTTCTCGATCAGGTTCGTATATCTTCTCTTCATGCTCTACCAACGCAATTGCATCGTTGATCGTAGAAAATGCTTGTATGCCCATGCCGGCGAGCAAAGCAGCACCAGTAGCGGCTGCTTCAGCAATAAGGGGGACGCGCAAGCAACACCCTGTAATATCGGCCTTCGTCTGCATTAGCATAGTCGAGCGTGTGGTTCCACCAACGGCGATAATCTCAGTCTGGGAAGGAGCGATACCGATACGGGCAAAGGTTGCCAGGTTGTCACGCAGCCAGAAGCCTAAACCCTCGATTAAAGCGCGTACCAGTTCAGAACGGCCATGTGCTGGTGTAAGTCCAAGTAGTGTAGCCGTTGCTGCGTCCTGTCCAAGCGGTGTACCTGTACCGAGCAGATAAGGCAATATAGTGACGCCATTTGAACCTATTGGTATCTGTGCCCCTTCTCGCAACGCCTGTGTATATATCTCCTCTGTAAGCAAAGATGCTCCATTTCCGTAGAGCAGCTTAATGAGCCATTCTAATGCTCCACCCGCGAAGTGAATGGAACCCATTGTGACATATGTACCGGGCAAGACATATGAATAACAGGGATAGCCACCGACGAGCAGATCGTTGCTTGTTTCAAATGTCTTGCTCAATGCCAGCACAACACCTGCAGTTCCTGTCGAGTCAAGTATTTGCCCTGGCTGCACCACACCAACCGCGAGGGCAGCACATAAGTGGTCGTGACCACCAGTTACAATAGTTGTAGTGGCAGATAATCCTATATCTTCGGCCACCTGTTTTGCGAGAGTGCCTATAGCGGTACCGCTAGAGACAGGTGAGGGGAAGCAGTCCATAGGCAGGTTGATGTGATTGAACAACGTACTCGACCATGTAAGTGTTCGTTGGTCAAACATCATGGTACGTGATGCAATACTGTAATCAGTGACCGCGCATCCACTGAGCTTCCACAATACAAAATCTTCAATGCTTAACCAGCGATGCATTCTTTGAAACACATCGAGTTTATTGTCACGCAACCACAGAAGTTTGTTAATGCCAAACATTGGTTGTAAGACTTGCCCCGTGATCCTGTATAAGCGTTCTCGACCCAGCGTATCGCTCCACCACCGGGCTTGAGAAACAGTACGCAAATCATGCCATGCAATAGCAGGATAGAGTACGTTTCCATCTACATCCAGTGGAAAGCCAGCTTCTCCCATGCTTGCTACAGCAAGAGCACGAATGCGTTCAGGAAAGTCGCATTGCGCGATAGTTTGGCGCAAACAGAGTACAAGAGTATTCCAGAGTTCATCCGCGTCAAACTCGCTCTCCGTCTGTGTGGGATGACGTGTAAGAGTAGGTGCGTTCCCCTGAGCACATATCCGACCTGTGTCTGTGTCAAAAACGACCGCTTTTGTGTTGGTGGTACCAACATCAATACCCAGCAGATACATGGCTGTGGTCTTTCGTCATTATGCAATTGCCTGTACAGGTTCATTGAGAATACGCATTGCATCTACAACGCTGGCATCGTCATGCACAAGCGCGACCAAAGCTTTCGTCATAGCGGTAGGAGATGACGCCTGCCACACGTTGCGTCCGATAACTACACCTGCGGCTCCAGCATCCATCGCGCCGCGAATGGTTTCAAGAAACCCTTCCAAGCCATCTGTACGTGGGCCGCCAAGTACCAGCACAGGTGCATAACAGGTATCAACAATATGCTTAAAGCTATCGCTTTCTCCAGTGTAGAAAGTTTTTACGATATCGGCACCGTTTTCGACGGACATACGACACGTCACGGCAACGGTTTCTACGGCACGTGCATCTTTGTGGGCTTCAAAGCCGTAGGGTAACGCCTCAGCCATCATGGGAATATTCCAGCGATGTGCCGCGCTTGCGAGTTCAGGAAAGTAGCGTGTGGATTGGAAGTCGAGGTCTGTGCCTGGAAAATACATAGCGGTTGCCGCATCCGCGCCAAGCGCGAGGAGTGTTTCGACATCTACCGTTAGCTCACGGGAGCCTGGGCGTAGAGGGGATGTAGCACCATCGCAGCGAATGAGCAAGGCGACATGCTTAAGCTGCTGGCTGAAATGACGTGCGATACCCACAGTTGTTAGAATACCATCTGGTTGTCCGGCCACAACCTGTTCTAGCAATTGGTCAGGATGCTCAAAGCCTTTGACCAAACCATCTGTACTACCATGATCCATCGCGATAATAACCGAGCGTCCATCGTTGGCGAAAAGTCGCTGGAATCTGCGTCCCAATAGGTCTTTCATGCTTTACTCCTCAACAATCTGTGTGAAGCGTCCGATACGCGGGTCAGTAAAGATATCAAACTCATCGTGGCTAGGACTTGAAAATTCTGACACAACTGCTCCCTCACTGCCACTCTGAAACCAGTGTCGTGTGTTGGGTGGAATCGTGTACTGCTCACCGGGATGTAGCTCAATCTCGTGAAACGCTGTATAGTACGCCTCACTTCCTTCGGGTATACGCGCCTGAATTGGAGATGTTTTTTCGCCCTCGACATAGAGCCAGACTTTGCCAGCACGACAGCGAAATGTCTCCATCTTGCCGGGGTCATTGTGAAAGGGCGGATGTCTATGTTCCGCGCATGTTTGCCCAGGGAAGAGAATCAGTTCTTTGGCGCAATACCGCTCGTTATTGATGTAGACAACGATTTCAAGGCCAGTGCGTTCAACCTCGTTCAGGCCAAACTCGACGATCTCTATCTGCTCCTGCTCCTGGGGTGTCAACACAATACCGTGACGCGTAAGTTCCTCTCGTGTACGTTGCTGTAACTGGCGAAACTGGCTGCGTTTCAACATTGAAATCACTCCTTTTCATGCCTTTTGGTAAAATATCGTAGCTATGTCTGGGTAGGGACCGCATTCATCACGTCCGTTTCAGCCTCTCACATCCTCAGGCGGACGTGATGAATACGG
>CAXTUE010000597.1:0-3090 GCA_964247355.1 uncultured Ktedonobacteraceae bacterium
CGCTTGTTATTAGTGAACCCTGGCTACGCTTTTATGCTGGTTGCCCAATTCATGCACCTGACGGCAATGTTCTTGGCACGTTATGTATTATTGACCAGCAGCCCCGGCGGTTTTCGATTAAGGAGCAACAGCTTCTGCAGGACCTGGCATGCTGGATAGAAGCCGAGTTGCGCACACGATCTAGTGAAATACAAGAGCGCATATATACACAGAGTATAACTCATCTTTCTCATGAACTTCGTACGCCTCTTACAGCGATGAGTGGCTATTTAGAATTGTTGGGGCACGAGCAGAGTGGTCCGCTTAGTACCATACAACAGCACTTTCTGACAATTGTTCAAGAGCAATTGGATCATATGCTAGCATTGATAAATGAGACGCTCGACCTTGCCAGGATTGAAGATGGGCAGATCGAACTAAAGCTAACAGATGTGCATCTTCCCTCTTTGCTTGAGCGGGTTATAGTGCCGCTGCAGCCACAAATAAAAGCAAAAAAGCAAGTCATACTATTTGACGTACCAGCGTCTCTTCCATCTGTGCAAGGAGATATGTTGCGTCTCATCCAGGTCTTCCTCAATCTACTTTCTAATGCACATCACTACACTCCACAAGGTGGCTCGATCTCCATTCGGGGGCGGGTAGATACGCAACACCTCTCTATTGCTATACAGGACACAGGTATTGGATTGTCACAACAGGAGCAGGAGCAACTCTTTACGCCCTTCTTTCGGGCACAACATGCGCAAACGGCGGGGGAGCAGGGAACAGGACTAGGGCTTGCTATTACGCGTACATTGGTTCAAATGCACGGTGGAACGATTACGGTGAAGAGTTCTCCTGAGCATGGATCAACGTTCACTGTTCTCTTGCCTTTACAAAGAAAGACAAGAGATATCAGAACTCAAGAATCGCTCTTCCCAGTACCTAGTGCCGCAGTGGATCTCCGATGTGATAGAGATTGAGCAATATCTCTTTAAATGCCTGTATCATGTTTGTCTCGTGATATGAGATATCATGCGACTGACAGAAAGGCTTGATAATTTGCTGGGCTTGTTTCAACTTGTTGCGTGGCATGCTTGGGAACAGGTGATGCTCGATTTGGTAGTTGAGGCCGCCATACATAAAGTCGGTTATTGGATGAGCATGAATGTTGCGAGCGGTAAGTACCTGGCGATGTAGAAAATCCATCGTGCTTTCTTTTTCAAGTACAAGCATTCCCTTATGATTGGGAGCAAAGATTGAGCCGAGGTAGATGCCGGTAACAGCTTGATGCACAACAATAAAAAGAATAGCCTGCCACCATACAAAGCGCGAAAAAATGACGCCGAGGTATAACGCGAAATGGGCAATCATCAATATCCATTCAAGGACATGATACTTCGCCTTCTTGTGCAACAGAAAGTCAACTCCATTGTATTGCAGGCCCACAGAGACAATCGTCAGCGCGGGTAGAAACAAGAACGCTTGATGCTTCACAAGAAATTGCCTGAATTTTCCTATGCTTGATAGGTCTTCCAGCCCTGTAAATTCCAGGAAAGGAATGTCAATATCAGGGTCCATATCCATATGATTTGGATTGCTATGGTGTGCATTGTGTTTATCTAGCCACCACGCATAACTCATGCCAACGACAAGGTTTCCGCCGACGAGGGCGAGCAGGTCATGTTTCCACGATGCATGAAACATTTGTCGATGTCCAGCTTCATGTCCAAGTAGCCCGATTTGTGTAAAGACAAAGGCGAGATAGACGGCATTCAGCAGTTGTAGCCAAAAGTTGTTAACCACGAAGAGAAATCCAACGCCAAGTGCAAGCAATACTATGAGTAAAGCAATACGCGCAGTGTAGTACGCGGGTTGTCTCTCTAGCAATCCCTGTTTCTTAAGAATCTGTTTTAACTCGGCGTAGTCGTTGGTTGCGGGAGCTTGAAGGGGACGTATAAGAGGCGGCTGTACAGCGTTTTCTGGGGAAAGTGCGAGTGAGCCGGACATTTTTCTGTTCATGAACGAAGCATTTCCTTTTCTTGCAACATGACGTACAGTAGTAAAAAACTGTACTGTCTATAGGAGAGAGGTTGAGGCTATTTTGTTTCAATTTCTGAGGTTATTTTGTTCTGATTTTGAAGAAGAGAAATTTTTGATGAATCTCTGTTCTCGAAGATAGGCACATAGGAGAAAGATGTAGCGTTTGCCTTCAAGAGGTGCAACACTCAGACTACGATTGTTTCGCCTACGTATGCAGCAAAATCTTTCAGGGCAGCATGGCCTACAGGTCGTCCTGGAGCTTCACCACGATACAGAGCCAATAACTGCTGAATAAGAGGATGATACTGTTGCGGCAAAGAGGCAAGCCCCCAGACACCACCTTCGTCTTTGGAAAGCATGACGTGGTCCTGTAGATATGCAAGGGTACGACAGGCATTCAATACAAACGAGATAGGGTCGTGTAGTGGCTCGCGTTGGGACACCTGAACTTTTGTGATGAGCGCGTCTCGAAAGGCGCGTTCTGGTACGGCAGGAAGTGTCTTTGAGGGCGGTTCTCCTGCGAGAGTAGTACCTTGCAGTCGAAGAACGGTAAGAATAATTGTAAGATCAGTATCGTACGCACTGTTATTCCAGTGCGTCCATGTGTCGTTACGCACATCCTGTTGAGCTTGATCGCGCATTGTTTCGTTGTAGTAGAGGTCATAGGGCAAGGGAAGTTGGAGAGGAAAGATACTCTGTTGAGCGAGAAAATGAATACTCACAGGACACGGCATCTTAGAGACACGTAGAAGTAGTGAGACAAGCAGACGCTTGATTTCTATGTCTATCGTCTGCTTCGTCACTACAACTATATTAATATCGCTTCTTGCAGGATTGAAGCCTCCCAGTGCTAACGAGTTATGCAGGTAAAAACCAACAAAATTTTCCGCTAGCACCTTCTGCGACTCTGTTTGCAGAGTACGAACTTGTGATTGTATTACTCGCGAACAAGTCTCCCAGGTGTATTGCAGCCCCATGCTACCGTTCTTCTCTCTTTTCCGCGTCGATTTTCCGTTGTTTCTCGTTAAGCATGTCAACATGTACATATGCATCGTGACTCATATCGAA
>CAXTUE010000598.1:0-1137 GCA_964247355.1 uncultured Ktedonobacteraceae bacterium
CGTAGCGACTGGCTCAGATCGACCGCCAGTGGATTGACATCGGCGAAGGATACAACGCGTTTGCAGTCGAAGACGCCAAGAATACACTGCCTGCCCGTTGTGGCACTCGTTCTGCTGCCCGATTGTGTGCTATTTAGGACATAGGCCGGAACAGAGGCCGAGCCTGAGTCGGTACTGTGCAAACTGGGTTTCGCGTTTATCGTAAGGACCTTTGTCAGAGGATGAATCTGCGGGCTGAGCGAGACCGTAGCTGTAATTGCTCCCAGAAAGGCATAGTAGCCGAGCAAACTGACCACCACGAGTAAGGCCACAATCGCAAACGAGATAAACGCGAAGATCGACCCTTTTTTGCGGCGTTTCGCTGCTGGCCTTATCGTATGTACGCCAGGGACAGGCGCGTTTATGACTCCCTGCTGTGTCAACTTCGATGGCTCGATGTAGGAAGTTGGCGCGCTGTAATCCTCCCCTGTAAAGGCACGCGTTGAACGTGATGCTGCAATGCCGACAGCTTCGACCGGTTTGCTCTCACGTGTTACACTTTCAATAGGATGTGGAAGTTGTGCAATGCTCTCTTTTGTAGCGGCAGGTACGACGGCGACAGGAGTTGATTTTGGTGTCACCACGGCACGATATGCTTGCTCAAACACGCGTAGCAGTTCATCGGCGTTGGCGAAACGTTTGGTCGGGTCAGGGTCGGTACAGTGTTTGACGACATACGTCATTGGCGAGGGCAGAGCAATACGCTCACTCTCGTAGAGCAAACGACCAGTGAGCATCTGATAGAGCATGACACCGAGCGAAAAGATGTCGTTGCTAGGGGCTGCGATACCGTTGAGCCGTTCAGGAGCCATATACTCAATCGTGCCAAGTTCGCGGCCCGCCTGTGTTAGCTCTGGCGTCGCCGTCGCCGCGCCCTGAATCGAGGCTATACCAAAGTCAATCAAGCGCACATACACCTGCTCGCCGTTCTCATCGCGATCAAGCAGGATATTGCCCGGCTTCAAGTCGCGATGCACGACGCCGCGTTTATGAATATAGGCAACCGCACGTACGAGCGCGGTGAATAGGAGATGCACCTCTTCTATCGACATCGGACCACTTTGTAGCCGTTGCGCGAGCGTCCCACCATCAATATAT
>CAXTUE010000598.1:1147-3089 GCA_964247355.1 uncultured Ktedonobacteraceae bacterium
GTGTTACCAGAAAGAGACGACCCTGGTCCTCGCCAAACTCGATCAGAGGCAGGATGTGCTCATGCTTCAGGTGTGCGTTGACCTCGGCCTCACGTAGAAAGCGTTGACGCACCGTCTTATCATGCATCAAGTCAGCGCGAATAATCTTCACCGCAACCTCACGCTCGAACGCGGTACGTTGATGGGCGAGATAGACTTCGCCCATGCCCCCTTCGTCGATGCTGCGAATAAGTTCATAGTTGCCGAAAAAACGCCTTCCCTGCGAGCGCACCTGCTTTTCCTGCTCGTTCGCGTTAAATGCGTGTTGTTCTTTCAAAGGTCCGTGTTGCTCTCTCATTTATTTGCTGTGTGGTTCAGGAGTATCTTCTCAGTGCGGGTCTACAATACCTCTTTGACGGTTCTCCCTCACACTTAGTTAGACGCTGCTGGAATACATACATAAAAACATGTTTTTGTGCTGTTTTCCGTGCATCCCGTCAATGTAATTACGATTTATTGCATGGATTGTTGTACGGGTCTGATTGATCACACCCCGTTTTCGTCGCACAATCTCGGTATGCCAACGGGGTGTGATCAATCAGACCCGTACAATAGACATATTCTTTTCTCTATCCACCATATTATATCATTTATCAATATGCAGTTGTAAGGAACAATGCTACCCTTAAAAAATGCATGTGGGAACGAATTGCAAGAAGATATTCTCTCGTCGTTGAGGATATGCCCGATTTATCGGGTATGCTGTTTGTACCTTGCTGGACGTGATAAATGAATCTCTACAGGTATTCGGGATGCTTCTTGCGCCAGTACCGCATGTAACCTTGCACCGTCATGGCATAGTTGGTAGCGATTTCGTAGCGGTTGACGGCGCGAATGTCGTTTGTGAGGTGCAGTAGTTCTGGCTCAGTATACTCAACCAGCATTGTCAGTATCTCCTTTTCTTCCTTACCGGCACGCATTGCCTCCAGGACGAAGTTTCCCCAACGAACTAGTTGCTCGCGCAGTCGTTGGAGATGCCCTTCAACATTGTGTGTGGCTCCGAAATGTCCCAGATAGAGCACATCGGGTCGAAGCTTTTTAAGAGTGTCTATGCTGTTGGACCACGCCTCGATGTCGATATCGGGTGGAGGTGTTGGCGGGCGCACGTAGTCCACGCCTTGCAAACGAACTCCTGCTGTATCGCCCGCGAAGAGATCGCCGGAAGACGCGTCGAAGAAGATTACGTGATGAACCGCGTGTCCCGGCGTGTAATGTACCTCTAAGCGGCGACCCGCCACGTTGAGCACATCCCCATCATTGATAGTTTGCAAACGCTCCGCAGGTGTTGACTCGATCTCGCCCCATAACTGCTGCATACGGTCGCCGTAAATGCGGCTCGCACTGGCAACAACCTTTGTGGTGTCGAGCAGGTGCGGTACACCCTTGCTATGCGCGTATACTTTCGCCCTTGGCATATGCTTGACGAGCGAGCCAACGGAGCCAGCATGGTCGAGATGCACATGTGTAGCGAGCAGGTGGGTTACGTCCTGTGGCTCGAAGCCTGCTTGTCGAATGGCATTCAGCAATGGCTCGATCATACTTCCAGGTCCGGGGTCGATGATAGCAAGCTCGTTGCCACCAGCCAGTAGGTAGGAGCCGATGATTTCTTCTTCGTCCATAAATGGCAACGAGATTTGCCAGCTTGTGGAATTTAACGGCGTGACGCTAGTCATAGATGCGGACTCCTTGAGATGAAAAGGATGTTTTGTCTGTTTCAAGGTAATGCAAAAGTCGCGGATGTGTGTCCCTGTCATGCTTCCTGTTTAGATGGTATATGTATAGATACTCCATTTTACGACACATACTGCTCTTATTGCTACAGAATAGCTTTCTGCTTCGTCTTATAAAGAAAGAAGCTTTTGGAATACTATGTCAATTTTCTTGCGTCATACACCCAATGAGG
>CAXTUE010000599.1:0-3087 GCA_964247355.1 uncultured Ktedonobacteraceae bacterium
CACAGGTCACTTCTATGGATGACAGGTTTGACAAGCGGTTCGTCGCTTTGGAAACACAAGTCGCTTCTATGGATGACAGGTTTGACAAGCGGTTCGTCGCTTTGGAAACGCGCTTCGATACTTTGGAAACACGCTTCGATACTCTGGAAACACGCTTCGATGAACAGAGAGCATTACTGACACAAATCCTTACACGTCTTCCAGAGAAGTCCTAAATCCAGCTGTACTACACATTCGTATCATAATAATAGGCGCAGGCAATCCAACACGTGAAACAGAAGGATGAATAAAAAAATCAATGCATTGATTTTTTTATTCATCCTTCTGTTTGTGCAACCGAAGTTCTTAGGGCTGTACCTGCACAAAAATGGGATTAGAATAGAACCAGAGATCACCCCACGGGTCCTGTGGTGTGACAGCCTTCCCGCGCAAATCCGGGTCCATACGTGGCGTCTTGCTACGATAGGAATTATTTGTTCCGCGCAGACGAATGTAGAAATCCTGCTCCACCTTGCGGAAGGTATACGTCATAGACAGAATCAGACCACCCGCCTCTTCATGGTCAACGGCATCGCGCCCCTCAAAGGTACGCACAATTTTCGTTGAGGAATTGACAAAAGTGTCTAAGCCGCCGGTTTTGCTTGGATGGTTCACCAGACCAGAGATGAGATCAACATGGTCAACCGTTGGGCGCTGGTTGTGCCAGTTGTTGCCCGCAGGAACGCGTACCTTTATCGTCACGGTCACATCGTCTCCCGCTTTCGCCATCAGCGTACCACCCGTGCTTACCGTTGACTTCGTTTTACTAGAGGTTGCCGTAAATTTCAAACGATCAATAAGATCGCCGGTCACGACAAAAATTTGGCCCGCCTTCATCGCGGCAATCACGTCGGCATAGCTACGTTGTTTTGTCATGACGTAGGTACGGCTATACTCGCCGGGACGGAAGTCGCCATAGGTGGGTTGCTGGAAGTAGCGGTTCACTTCAGAGACATAGCCAACCTTGTCGAAGTTGGTTGCATCGACATCCTGCAGATCATTGAAGTACTTGTGAGAGTCGCTATTAGCCGTGATCCACCAGCGCAGACCATCGCCAAGCAACGAGTCCCATAGGCCACCAAGCGTCGCCGTCATCCAGTCGAAGCCACCATAAGTGAAGTAGCTCTCTAAAGGAAAACCAGGAAATGCTCCGGCTTCAGGCTTATTACCATAGAAACCTCGATAGGAAACGATCTTGCCGTCTTTGTCCTTAATGAGTCCTGCAGCTTGATGCCCCGGCGCGCCTTCAAAACCATACGCGACATCAGGAGCGGCGGCTTTCCAGTTGCGAATCTCATGTGGTGAGTCCAGGCCCCGCCGTGCGGGATGGTTGGCAAAGAAGATGGGTTTAGGATCGAAGCTATCGAGATACTTCAAGCCCTCAAGTGCCTTTGCCTCTGTGTTGGCGGCAATAGTGCCATCATAATTCGCCTCGAACGCCTTGATCTGATCGTGCTCTTTCGCGCTGGGAACAAGCATGACTGTTCCATGCTCACCACCTGGAATGTTTTGCTCTAATCCCACGAAGACCAGCAAATTCGGGAAGTCCTTGCGTGATTGAAGCAGGTCAGGATAGGTGAGATCAACGCTAATCTTATTGTGCGTCTTGCCGCCATGATCGGTAATTGCCATCCAATCAAGGCCATGATAGTTCGCCTCCGCCACCTGCCGCTCAACTTGATACTTGGCATCAGGACTGTAACGAGTATGAATATGATGATCGCCCGAAAGATAATAAAAGCCGTCAAACTCGTCACTGCCTTGAGGTGAATACTCGCGGCTGGTATGCGCGAAGGCGGTGCCAGCATTAATAGCACCTCCGGCTATGAGCAGACCTGATGCACCCATCGCCTGTAGCACACTACGACGTGAAACAGCAAGTGTTCGTTGCTCTTCTAGGTTGCGTTCGTAGTCTTCCCCCGGTGTACAACAGTGGTCGACATGACCGTGTTCGTGGTCATGCTCTGAGTTGGTTCCACACATGTAGCGAAACTCCTTTAATGACGACATCCATGTCAATTATAATCCTATGAAATACGTCGTGCCACATCATCGGCACCGCTTCAATCATACGTACTTCATGTTGGTTGTATGTTATCAGAAGATTAACTATACGTTAATTTTCTACTCTCGCTGTATTATTCCAAACTGTCTCTGTACTATTCCAAATTAAGAAGAGATTATATGCGATAATAAAGCGGAAGTGTAGCATCAAAGGAGGCAATATGACACGTTATTTTGAAGATTTCCATGTGGGGGACGTAATCGACCTCGGCAATATTTCTGTGAACGCAGAGGAAATTATTGTATTTGCTAAGCAATACGACCCACAACCGTTTCACATCGATCCCGAACAGGCAAAACATTCAGCGTTCGGCACTCTTGTTGCCAGTGGCTGGCATACCTCAGCCCTTTTCATGCGTTTGCTCGTAGATGGTCTGCTAAATGATACTCTCAGCATGGGATCTCCGGGCGTTGACGAACTACGTTGGCGCAAGCCTGTTCATCCCGGCGAAAAGTTGCAAGGACAACTTACCGTTATAGAAAGCACAGCGTCGAAGAGCAGACCCAACATGGGCATTATTCGCTCGCTCTGTGAACTCACCAATCCAGAGGGCGAGGTCGTGATAAGCCTCAAAGGATTACACTTCTTCGGGCGCGAACCTGAAAATTCTTCAAGCAGATAAACCGATAAACGTGTGCATAGGCGACCGTGCACACGTTTATCGGTTTATCTGCTTGTTTCTTTAAGACTCTAATGCTATGATAGGGATGTCCATACGCCTATCTTAGCATTAGGGCGGTCTTGTGCCGCTTTTCCAGAGGAGGATGCTCTTTTATGGCTGCGCCAACACTACAACAGAGGACTTCCGCATCGACGCTTCTCGTCAACCAATTACGGAAAATAGGAAACTCGATTGGGCGTCCTCTCTTCGCTGTCGTCCTGGCACTTATCGCGGGCGGCATTGTGATTATCTTGACCTCGCCTGGGTCATTGCCGGACCGCTTAGGGGCTGTTGTTACAGCATTTCAAGATTTGTATACAGG
>CAXTUE010000600.1:0-3082 GCA_964247355.1 uncultured Ktedonobacteraceae bacterium
TTCCAAGGCCAACCAGGACAGAATACACACGCTCCTCTCTATGTTCTATTCTGCTGTAAACTTTCCATTACCCTTGACATCCTCTACAATAGTAGATATACTTCTATCAGTTAGAATTCTAACTAATTAATGTAGGATTTTAGAATGAAGAAGTGAGATTGTAGGATATCAATGTACGCCATCGATAACAAGATCAGAATGTATCTGAGGCTCATTGGCCAGCGAACAAAGCTCCGGCTCGATGGGCAACTTCTTCCCTATGGTATTACTTCTCCGCAAGCGCGTATCATTGGTTTTGTGTGTTCTGAGCAAAGACAGGGAAAAACCATCTATCAAAAGGACATTGAGGAGGCCTTTGAACTGAAAGGTTCGTCTATCACCAGTCTACTACAAGGGCTTGAACGCAAGGGCTTTATCACGCGTCGTACCGATTCTTCTGATGAGCGCAGGAAATTTGTGACTGTTCTCCCTAAAGGTCAGGAGTTGATGAGCAATTTTGAGGCTGCTTTTCGTACTATAGATGAGAAAATGATGCAAGGTATTCCACCGGCGCAACAACAGGAACTGGTACAATTCCTCGAACGCATGGCTCGCAATTTAGAAGAGTAAGACGTTGTGTTTTTTTTGTGTATATTGTTAGAATTCTAACAATAAGAATTCTACCTTTTTAAGACAGCAAGTACTTCACCATCTCCAGTAGCTAGATGAACACTGTGCTTGTTTGAACTGTTTACATCCCTATGGAGGAACCTATTCCTATGACAACACATAAGAAGCTTCGTATCGCCATCATTGGCGGTGGGCCGGGAGGACTAACACTCGCACGTATACTTCAGACGCGCGATATTGCTACAACTGTTTTTGAACGAGAGGGTCATCCTGACGAGAGACCTCAGGGGGGAACGCTAGATTTGCACCCGGAGTCGGGTCAACTCGCCTTGCATCTAGCGGGACTTGACGAGCAATTTCGCGCTATTGCACGTTATGAAGACCAGGGAATGCGTCTCCTTGATCGGAAGGGGCAAGTCCTTTTTGCTATGGGACAGGCTGAGGAGCCAGGAGACCGCCCCGAAGTTGACCGTACCGCGTTGCGAGCGATGCTATTGAACTCGTTGACTAAGGATGGAGTGCGCTGGGGAAGTAATCTGCGCTCCATCCAGCAGGCAAAGGATGGTACGTATGAACTGCTGTTCGAGCATGGACCGACCGAAACCTTCGATCTGGTAATCGGCGCGGATGGAGCATGGTCGCGTGTTCGTCCTCTCCTATCGAGTGCCACACCCACGTATACAGGAGTAACGTTCATTGAATTTGGTTTGGATGAAGTGGATACGAAGCATCCTGCTCTGGCTCAGCTTATTGGGCACGGAAGTATGTTTGCGTTAGCCAATAACAAAGGCCTGCTGGCGCAACGCAACGGTCATGGTCACATACGGATGTATGCAGGCATGCGAATTGCCGAGGGGTGGGAAACTGCTCATGGCTTTGTTGCTGGACATCCTCAAACAGCACGCGCATGGTTGCTCGACCAGTTCTCTGATTACGACCAGAGCCTACTCGCCTTGATACAGGAAAGCAATGATCGTTTCGTGGTCAGGCCACTCTACATGTTGCCCATCGGTCATCGTTGGAATTTTCATGCGGGTGTGACGCTGCTGGGCGATGCCGCGCATTTGATGTCGCCGTTCTCTGGCGAAGGCGTGAATCTGGCAATGCTTGACGCGGCTGAACTTGCCAACGCTATCAGCGAAGACTGCGATCTTGAGGATGCGGTGCGAACCTACGAAGAAACGATGTTTGCACGTGCGGAGATTGCCGCTAAAGGTGCTGATGAGGGTCTATCCAGTGCCATTGCACCCGACGCGCCTGCTCAGGTACTCGCTTTCTTCAATGAAGTAATGTCTGGCGTGTCTGCATAATGCGTTATACCGGTAGTCAACCAATCCGTTTCTCTTCATGTAAGAGGGCAAGGTTGAAGCGAAAGTACCGACCTTTCAAGCGAGATAGATGTTAAGAATACACGTTTCCAATAAGGAGCATTTCATGACTACTTTTCCTTTGAGGACTCGAAGAGAGTCCATAACTGATGACTTGACGGTGCGCTTTGACGAGCGAGGGGACGGGCGTCCCATATTGGTCCTACACGGTGCTGGAGGTCCTCAGAGCATCTCAGGTTTCGTCGAGGCACTGGCAGAGCACGCACACGTGCTTGCTCCGACCCATCCCGGATTTGCGGGCGAACCCCGGCCTGAGTGGTTCGATAGCGTTGATGACCTTGCGCTTACTTACCTTGATCTTCTCGAACAACTTCATCTCCACGAGGTCATGGTCATCGGCTTCTCGTTCGGCGGCTGGATTGCTGCTGAGATGGCCGTGCGCAATCGGAATACGACACGCATGAGCAGCTTGATACTCGTTGATGCTGCTGGTATTCAGGTCGATGGTCACGAGATCGTCAATGTATTCAAGCGACCTGCTAATCCACCACCTATGGCCAATAACTCTGCAGCTCATCCAGCTACTGAAAGTCCTGAGCAAAGCGCGATGAGGGCGGCAAACTTCCAGACGCTGGCAGTGTATGGTGGAGAGCGAGGCATGCGTGATCCAAAGTTGCGGCGTCGGCTTGCGCGCGTGAGCATTCCGTCTCTCGTTATCTGGGGCGAGAACGACCCCATTGTAGACGCCGACTACGGTAGAGCCTACGCCCACGCGTTGTCCAATGCTCGCTTCACGCTTATTCCAGAGGCAGGTCACTTTCCGCAAAACGATCAACCTGAACGTCTGCTCAAGATTATACGCGAGTTTGTGGACAACATTCCCGTATCTCCGGGTCCAGAACTGTCTGAGAAACATTAACTCTCATACACAAAGCAGCTATTACGTAATATGCTAGAAGGTACAGAGGCAACTCGCGCAATATGCGAGCCGCCTCTGTATATTCTGATGTGTTATTCCTTAGCTGTGCCACTGGTTCGCATATCTCTTCGTGATATCGAGATACTGCGAAGAATAATGAAAGAGAGTAAGTTTCTATGTGACAACACAAAAAGCACGGGCCGCAGCAACTGTTGCGGCCCGTGCT
>CAXTUE010000601.1:0-3082 GCA_964247355.1 uncultured Ktedonobacteraceae bacterium
ATATATGAGTGATCGCGCGCAGTCCAATGCACGCGCTATTCTCCGCGCATCTCTTATAGAACTCTCTCGCTTAGGACAAACACAACTCTTGCAAGAAACGATTGAGCAACAGCACCAGTTGCCACCAGCATTACTAGGTTCGCCTGCCTATCGAGAGGACAGGCAAAGCATACCCTATATTTGTACGTTACATATACCCAACATTTTGCCTTCTTCTGCGACCGAAGAAACGGATAATGCGACGCGCTAGCAGGAGGAAAACAAGTATAAACAGAATAATAACGACGAACATTACCGCCGGTGCGAAAAGCGAAAGCAGTGTCGTGATAACCACGCCTACATCCTCCATGATGCTTAGTACGATATTGAGCAGCCCTGCAGTCGTCGCGGTAGAGGCAACACGGGTCGACGCTTTCGTAAGATGGGTCATGAGAGCGAGTGCGCCGCCAATTATCATCACGATCACAAGCGACAAAGAAAGATTTATACCCATCGTCAGCATATGAGTTCCCATGTAGGTCGTGTTGGGAAGAACATGAATGCGATTATCACTGGCCGCCGCCACAAATGCACCCGCCATTGGGCGTATCACTGTATGGATGGCGTCCCATACGTGATCTATACCTGGAATCTTGTCGGCGAAGAGATCAGCCAATGCAAGGATAGCAAGCACAACTAGAAACCATGTTTGTGTAATGAATGAAAAGTTGGGATTGACCTTGTAGAGATGCAGCCAACGTGCAGCAACCGCGAACGCAAGTAAGGGAAGATAAGCGTTTACACCAGAGGCAAGCGCGAGACCATAGGTGAGGCCGTACGTTGTAGCAATATCCATGTTTTCCCCTACCAGTACAATATCTAACAAAAGTAACGCTCTACTAGAATGAACGTTGCATCAAACGTACAATCCAATATACGTGTTCAGGCTTATACAATAAGCGGCAGACTCTGCGCTTTACCGAAGATGGATTCAAGAGCTTCCGGCGCGTATCGTTCGACGATGGCTTCAGTGATGGCATTGGCTCGGCATATCTCACCATACATACTTGCACTGCGGCGTGGGAAGCGCTCTTGTGTAGATGGGTCGATCTCAATCAAGCCAAAGCGCACATGCCACCCATTGTTCCACTCGAAGTTATCGACGAGCGACCAGTGCAGATAGCCACGTACAGGAATGCCCGAACGTATGGCGCGATGCACCATTGCAAGATGTTCGAGAATAGCACGTGGACGCCGGTCATCACGCGCATCACTAAAACCATTCTCAGTAATATATAATGGCTTATTGCCTCTTGTGCGCTGGTGTACCGCTTTTAGCACACGATAGAGACCCTCTGGATAGATTTCGCCGAAGTCTTCATCTAAGCCTGGATCATTGCGTGGCGCGTTGGCCCGCACAAAGCGTTTGCCAAAGACCTCCATAGGAACACTCGCATCGAAACGCACCATATTGCGGGTGTAGTAGTTGACGCCATGAAAATCGCGCGTTCCTGCCGCTTTCGCAATGGGCGTCAGCAACGAACTGGCGGGAAAGGGAAAGCGTCCACTTTCCGCAGCCTGTAGTGCGGCCCAGTTGAATAGCGTATCCTGTACAGTAGCGACGCCGCGATCTAAGGGTGAAAGGGCATTAGCGGGATCGAAGAGGCGATAGTGCAGGCAATAGCCAATCTGCGCCTCTGGTTGAATGCGTCGTATGGCATAAAACGCTTCGACATGAGCTTGTAGCAGATTTCTACTTACCTGAAGCGTCTTCGCGACGTTTTGTTCTCCTGGCGGAAAGACACCAAGCTCATAGCCTTGTACCGCATAGACATTGGGTTCATTGACAGTCATCCAGAAATCGCACACGTCCCGAAGTTTCTCGACGACATACGCCGCATAGCGCACAAAGAAGCGAATATTGACTTCATGCGCAAAACTGCCTCGGTCAGCAAACCAGAGTGGCTCGGTAAAGTGATGCAACGTGACGATTGGCTTTATGCTCCGCTTGCGTAGATCGATTAGCATGACACGGTAGCGTTCCAGTGCGGAGTCATCCCACTTGCCCTCCTCCGGCTCTATGCGACTCCATTCCAGGCTTAAGCGAAGAGCGTTGTTCTCCATCTGTTCGGCCAGTTCAAAGTCGCGCTCGGCCTGCTGCCACCAGTTTGCGGCATCATCGCACTGCTCGCCGCTCAGAATATGTCCCTGCTGCTCCCAGCGATACCACTGGTTATTTGTATTGCCACCCTCGCACTGATAGCTAGAGGAGGCTGTTCCCCACAAAAATCCCCTAGGAAAACGCAAAACACGCTGCATCGCGATACAAAGTCCTTCCTCTGATGAATGTGTTACTTGTACTTGTAATACGCATCTGCTTCACGAAAGGATTAGTAGCGTGTAACCTGACTCTCTCCTATCCGTATAAAAAGAGGCAACATGCCAGAGTTAAAGTAAGAGAAATTTCGGAAAAAGAGAAAGGAAAGAGCATGGAAACGCATTTCTATCAAACACAGCAACTCGAATTGCCGCGCATAGGACAGGCAGTAGTGCTTGAATATCAGGCAAAGGGGTATCAGGCACAACAGTTCGGCAGTCCCGATCAGGTCATGATTCAGCTAAAGAAGGAAGACACTCTGCGTGCCATCACAGGCTTCAATAAAGCCCTGACCGTCTCGCTACAACGCATCAACGGTGGAACGCTGGTACAAGTTGGAGCGCAGGATTGGACAGACCAGATAGCAGTTGGTGCAGTCGGCCTGGTAATACATCCTTTGCTTGTTACAGCAGCGATTGGCGCAGTGTCGCAAAACAACGTTGTGCATGACGTAGTTGTCTCTATCGACAATCAAATTCGACAACAACAACCGAACGCGCAAATGGGTATTCCACCTTTCCCGCCAACTGGACCAGCGAATCTTTAGATACAACACCTCGATACGGGTAGGGACCGCATTCATCACGTCCGTTTTAGCCTTTTGAGAGGCGAGACGGACGTGATGAATGCGGTCCCTACCCAATATTATATTTCTTGAAACACCAATATAACAACTACTCACGGATACCCCGTGGTGGCAGCGGACGAACCAGAGGAGTCATCATC
>CAXTUE010000602.1:0-3079 GCA_964247355.1 uncultured Ktedonobacteraceae bacterium
CAGGGCATGCGGTGTATGGTGGGTATCGAGCAACATGATAATTATTAACGTTGAACGCCCGTAGGGGTCTGCATTCTATCACACCCGTGTCGGCAACCCACAACGTTGGAGGATATGGTAAAACGTTCCACCAATCCTCGTACATTGTCGATTGCCGACACGGGTGTGATAGAATGCAGACTCCTACCGTCATAAAATCAGACGCGCATAGAGATTTACGCCGCGATTGGTATCAGCACAGCTCCCATGATGTCGTGTGTGTCGAGGACGTGGAGAAAGGCGTCGACGACGGCGGGATCATACTGGGTGCCAGCGCAACGCTGGAGTTCGGCACGGGCAGCGAGCGGCGACATGGCTTTACGATAGACACGGTGCGAGGTCATGGCGTCGTAGGAGTCGATCACGGTCAGAATGCGGGCGGCAAGCGGAATGTGATCGTGTTCAAGGCCAGCAGGGTAGCCGTGACCGTCCCAGCGTTCGTGGTGCGCGACGACGATTTTGGCGAGCGAGTTGAAGACGCCACCAGCCTGCGTCAGAATTCTCTGCCCGATTTCGGGATGCTGGCGCATGACAGCCCATTCTTCTTCTGTGAGGGGGCCAGGCTTGTGCAGAATGGCATCAGGGATGCCGATTTTGCCGATGTCGTGCAGTAGAGCACCGAGCCGGATAAGATGTATCTGCTCCTCCGATAGCTGCAGGGCACGAGCAGTCGCTTCAGCGAGTAGCACCATGCGATGCGAGTGCTCGTTTGTGCTCTGATCGCGCGCGGACGCTGCGGCAGTGAGCACCTGCACCGTTGTGGTTTCGACAACCGGCAACGTCTCTACCAGAGCTAGAGAAGGTGCCACTTGTCCCAATTCCGCTTCGGGCACGTCGGCGACGCAGACGCGATTGCGCCCACTCTGTTTGGCACGGTACATGGCATGGTCGGCCCGTTCGACCAGTTCTTCACGCGTCACACCATGCAGTTTGTAGGCCGCGACTCCGATACTGGCCGTTACAGGAATGGAGATGCTCGTCGCTCCATCATCAGTTTGCCAGAGACATGGCATTTCGGCAATGCCCTGGCGCAGACGTTCTGCCGTCTCGCTCGCGTCGAGCAACTCGACATCGGTTAGCACAATCGCGAATTCTTCGCCGCCGTAGCGACCAACAAAGTCTTCGACGCGTAGCGTGGTACGCAGGCGTGTCGCTACTTCACGCAGAATAGCGTCGCCCGCACGATGCCCCCATGTATCATTGATATGCTTGAAATGGTCCAGGTCGATGAATAAAATGGCACATGATGCTGAAGCCCGTTCGCAACGTGCAAGTTCCTCTTGCATCCGACTCATCACAGCACGATGGTTTGGTAGACTGGTGATCGCGTCAGTTACGGCGGCTTGTGCTTGCTCACGATAGAGGCGGTCAAGCTCCGCCAATAACTCTCGCTGCTGCTGAAGCGAGACTTCTTGTTCGCGGTGCGACTCCTGTAGCTGCTGGTGCGCGACCTCAAGTTGCGCACGCAGGGCAACTTCGCGGTTATTGACGCGCCTTTGTTCGCTTAGCAACGATTGCGCACGTGGCAGTTCGCTACTGAGCCAGCCAACGGCGAGCGCGAGGAAGGACACACCCGGTACGATAATAGCCCAGTGATCGTCAGGAATGAGACTGGCAATCCAGGAACTTGAAATGGTACCCCACAGGGCCACTATTGAGGCGACAATACCTGTACATGATATAACGAGAAGAAAACATCTGTGTGCTCTCGTTATATGGACGCCTCCTGAAAGCCGTTGATCTTGTATGTTGTCACGTTTTTTGTTGCGATACACGAATACGAGAGGCAAGGTGAATAGTTGAATATAGGATATAACCCAGATGATTGTCGAGACAGCCTGCGTAACATTATAGGTTGCAAGGGCGAGATCGTCCGGCTGCATGAATTCTGAGAAGAAGGTTGGCACAATTGCATAACACACGATTGCAATGGCTGCGATAATGCCTGTTTGTACTACAATGCTTACAATTGGAACACCCGCCCGGTTTATACGTGTCAGACTCGTTGGCAAGTTAGAGTCTCTGGCAAGAGAAGACAGGAAGCGCGAAAACATGAGGATGTAGGCAACTGTGATACCGAGATAGCCAAGTGCTGCTAGAACGGACGCAATACCACCAGCAACATCACCAAAGACCAGTTGAATAGCCTGGATGTTCGCGGTTGGCGCACCGGCCTGGCCCGCAGATACGACAATCATGACACCAAATGTGCCAGCTATATAGGCAAGAAATGAAAGTCCGATGCCTAACCAGACATAGTGCCGTGCGCGAACCGCGCCAGCGTTGCCTCCACGAATTTCGCCTCCCATGACAAGAGGCATATTCACGCCGAGCAGGGCAAGAATAACGATACCATACACAGCAATATTGCTAGAATTCAATTGCCAGTGAACTGGATTCGTCATTGAGACGGCTGGTGCGTGCCCTTGTAGTAGCCAGACGACGCCAGCAACGCCCTCAGTTATGAACACACCGAGATAGAGAACCACAACCACAAGCAAAACACGCACAAGTATGCGCAATGGAAGGACATTTACAGCCGCCGCGAGACCCAGCAGTACAATAATCGCGGCACATAATTGTAGAGGATGAGCAAACCATGTGGGAGCGAGATACTGTATGAATGAAGTACAGCCCTCGATAGCGGAGACAGTCGCGATGGTGCCAGAGAGCCATGCGCAGAAGGCTGAGATAAAGCCCCACTGCGGACCAAGTATCTGAACCGCCCAGAGATATATGCCACCTTGACCGGGGAAACGTTTCGCCAGCCACTGCGTCACATAGGCCGTTGGCACAAGGAAAGTCAGCAAACCAAGCATCCAGTAGAGGAAGGCAGATGGCCCCGCGAGTTGCACTCCAGTGATATTCGAGATAAAAACAACGGTCAAAATCAACAACACGGTCAGGTCACGCTTCGTGAGCACCGCCGGGAATACGGATGTATTTTCCTGCTGCTCTTGCGCGAGGGCACCTGTAGTGTTGTCGGTAGTATTAGATGTATACGTGGGTACGATAGGCGAGGCCATGTACACCTCCAAAT
>CAXTUE010000603.1:0-813 GCA_964247355.1 uncultured Ktedonobacteraceae bacterium
CGTAGGGACCGCATTCATCGCGTCCGTCCTGGCATTCTGGTTGCGAGAAGGACGTAGGGATCGCATTTATCACGTCCGTCTTTGGTCTCTCTCACCAGTAAACGGACGTGATGAATGCGGTCCCTACGGTTTCCACGATATTCTGTGAAACTCCATACACGGCATTTACCGGCCCACATCATGCACGTGCGTAACGCATAAACACAACGCCCGATGGTAGTGGCTTGGACTCGATCAGGCGCAGGGGAACGCGTGACCCATCAGGGAAAAGCTTCTTGCCGCCGCCGAGCACAAGCGGGTACACATGCAAGCTATACTCGTCAACCAGATCGTTCGCGACCAGCGTATGAACCAGCACACTACTACCATCGATGACAATGTTCTTGCCGGACTGTTCTTTCAATGTGCGTACTTCCTCGACCACATTACTGCTTATCAAGGTGGTGTTGCGCCACGCCGAGGTCGTTGTCAACGTTGTGGAAACCACGTACTTCGGCATGCCATTCATCAGATCGCCAAACGGATCACCGGCTGCCATTGGTTCAAACGCCCCACCATGTATCTGCCACGTTTTGCGCCCTAGCAGCATCGCGTCACTCTGGCTCATGGCCTCGAAGAAGTGCGCGCCAATGTCATTGTGCCAGAACGGCCATGTCCACCCACCAGAAGTGAAGCCGCCCTCCGTATCTTCTTCTGCCCCGCCCGGCGCTTGAATAACATTATCCAATGACACAAACTCTGCAACAACAATCTTTCGCATGAATTCCTCCTTGATATATTCGTCGGTAAATGAACCAGAGCGCCCGCAAGGGG
>CAXTUE010000603.1:823-3071 GCA_964247355.1 uncultured Ktedonobacteraceae bacterium
CCTCCCATACCACAAGCGCACGTCGGGAGCGGTCCGTCTATGGGAGGGGCGTTCCCCTTGCGGGCGCCCTGGTCTCCATTCCAGCCTTACAGTAACGCCTCTGGCTATTCTACTATACTCTTCCTTGCGTCATTTGCCAAAACGGTTGAGGTCATATAAAGTCATGACAACCGAATCGCTCCAAGCTGTTGCACATATCCAAACAACTGCGCGGTCGCGGCCTCATCCGGCACAGCATCGATGGCTCCATCACCGTTGACATCGCTCCCATTCAGGAACGCGTCGATTTGTCCTTCGAGCATCGTCAGCTTTTGCAGTGTTAGCGCATCCAGTTTGGAAAGCACTATAAGACTGTTCGTCCCTTGCTGTATGCTTTGCGCAAGCTGACGCATAGTCGTGAGCGCGGTTAACACATGTTGGGCGGAAATTTGAGCACCCATGTGTTGCGAAAGGAGTGTTTGAACGCTTGCCTGGATCAGGTCAAGATAGCCACACGAGGGCGGGTCTTGCTGGCAAGCAGCTTCATTCGGAGAAAGCAGACCAAGGCCATTACCGACGCTGGCGACATTTTGTTGCGACAGGAGCTTTAGACGTGCGACATCGACACCACGCGAACCCTCAAGCAGGTAGAGAAAGCGCGACAGGTCGAGGCGCACATTGCCAGCGTCATTATGCGCTTGCGCGTCCAGCATATTGGCTAGCCAACGCGCTAACTCGTGCGTTTGTGTGTGCAGACCAGACAGTAGCGCGATTTGCTTTGGCGTGTAAGGCGAACGTGTGAAAAGTGGGGCCATAGCGGTAAGCGTCTTCGAGTCGAGTACACCTTGCAACAGTGATGTGCCGGTTGGTCGAACCCATTGCGCGCCGGACGTTTCGACAGTTATAGAGACATGCGTAAATATATGACGCAAGTTTTGGGCTTGCGTATTGAATGTTTGTAGGCGATCACTTTGCAGTAGTGCCTCACCGTGCGTGTCGGGTGTTATCGGACCAACGGCAAGAAACTGATCGGGTCGCAACGGATTGATCAGCCACAAAATATAGACCGTTCCACTGGCAAGCTTTGGCAAAGCACTTACATGCAACGCTACACCATCGTCTTGACCGCGCACATTGTAGAACCACACGTTACCATTTGGCTTTGGAGCAACGGTTGGGACGTGGGTAGCGGGCAGTGCTTTTGTAGCCGTAACCGCTTTTGGAAGTGGACGCGAAAATGCAAATACACTTGTGCCAGCAGCAAAAAGCACACAAAGAATGCACACGCCTAGCATAACGAGAAAAGGCAGTGAGAAGCGTCGTTGCGGTGGCGCGATTGCTAAGGGGGGAACAGGTGTCGCGAAGGGAATTGTACGCATCACCGTACTTGCCCCTCGCAAACGCTGACCGCAACGTCCGCAAAAGTTTAGACATGCATCGCACACCATGCGACAGTTTGAGCACAGGATAGTTTCTCTCTGCTCGCTGTGCTCTCGCTCGTTTGTTGTCTCTATCATCACGATATCAAACAGTCCCGTCTACCTTTTTCTTTTTGAAAAAGCCCTCGTTCATACTGCCGCTACGAAATCCTTGTAAATCGACAGTGACATAGGAGTAGCCAATTTTCCGCAAGCCATCCGTGACTCTACGGCTCATCTCTTCCTCGACCAGACGCCCTATCTCGGAACGTTCAACCTCGATACGCGCGATCTTGTCGTGATGACGTACCCGTAACTGGTGAAATCCCAGTTCGCGCAACAGTTTTTCCGCCCTGTACACCATCTGCAACGAGGCAACATCTACTTTACTGCCATAGGGAATGCGCGATGAGAAACAGGCCATCGCTGGTTTGTTCCACACGGGAACGCCGAGCAGACGCGCAACAGCCCGGATATCGTCCTTTCCCATCCCTGCTTCTTTTAACGGTCCACGCACACCAAATTCACGCGCCGCCCGTTGTCCTGGCCTAAAATCACCATCATCATCTTTATTGACGCCGTACGCAATATAGCGTACACCATATTGTTTAGCAAGCGGTTCTAACTGCGTAAACAGTTCAGTTTTGCAAAAGTAACAGCGTTGCAGATCATTCTTCACATAGCGTTCGTCTTCAAGCTCATGCGTTTCAAGCGTGACAAGCCGAATCCCCATCTGTGCCGCCGCAGCAATAGCTTCTTGCGTCTCTTCTGGCGCGTAGGCATCCGAGGACGCAATAGCACCAATGGCGCGTTCGCCAAGCACATCATGCGCTACCTTAAGCAGCAGAGCA
>CAXTUE010000604.1:0-219 GCA_964247355.1 uncultured Ktedonobacteraceae bacterium
TCTCTATTTTGCTATATGATATAGTAGAGAAGTGTTGAGGTAGCAATACACAAGACAAGTACTTTCACATACTCATTCTATATAAAATACGGGGAAGACAAACAAGCCATTTATGAAACGAGCAATGAAAGCGCATATTACTCTTAGCATGGAAGCCCAAAAAGCGTTGTTTGTAGATGTTTATCATCGTAGTACGATTGAAGCATGTGGTGTTTTGCT
>CAXTUE010000604.1:239-2158 GCA_964247355.1 uncultured Ktedonobacteraceae bacterium
GAACTGGTATGTTGAAGAGGCGTATCCCTTACACAACATTTTTGCGTCGCCGGTGTATTTTGAGTTCGCGCCAGAGGATTTATTAAGCGTCGAGATGGAGCATCCGAATCGTATTGTGGGTGTGTATCATAGTCATCCGACAGGCTTTGCACGTGCGAGCGATACGGATCGCGAAAACATGAAGCGTGTGAATAAAGAACAACGCATTCCGTGGGTGTGGTGTATTATTCGGGGTCCGTTTACTGAGGAGGAGGCGCAAGAACAAAAGGGACGCATTGCACCATCAGCGATAATTGCGTATCATCACTACGAGGATGAGGGCCTGCAAAAAATTCCTATTGTGCTTGAGTAGGCACCACACGCGCTCTACAATGAGACAATCAGATATGAATGTAGTCAGTATATTTCAAATAGGCTATAATAGGCTGTATGTACATAGTTCCTAAAAAGAAGAAAGCGGCCTAGAGCGAGGATAGTTATGCCCATGAAATGTCGAACGTGTGGGAACGAGGTTGATAAAGAAGAGGCGTTCTGCGGACAATGCGGAACTCCCCTCGCTGTTCCGCAAGCTCTACAGACCGAGATGATGCAAACGCCGCCAAGTGGACGATTGAATGGTTATGGGCCGAATGAACCATTTGGACCAGCAAACAATTCTCCGGTAGGTACGAGGCCTCTCTATGCACCGGGGGCATCATTGCCGCCTCCAGCTTCTCGTCAACAACAGCAAACGCCGCAATTTCCTGCTGGTCAAAATACAGGATTTTATAGAGACGCAACAGAGGCAATATCGGTCGTACCAAGTAATCCTAACATGGGGTATCAGCAACCGTATCCCACCACACCACCCGCACATGCATATCCGCCGCAAAGCACACCTACGAGCTATGGATTTCCTGGTCAGGTATCTCAACCTCAGGGTCAGCCATTGCAAACGGGAAATTACGTTGGACAGTTAGGTTTGCCACAACAAGGGCAACGTGCGGTACCGAATCCGCCACAAAGACAACGTAACGGTGCGGTTCTATTTATCGTGAGTATGTGCCTCGTCGTTGCGCTATTGAGTGTGGTTGGTATAGGCACACTCTACGTCTTAAAAGGACGTAGTGCTACTTCGAGTAGCACACAGGCACAAGTGCCAACGGCAACAACAGTACCAGTAGAGGTGCCAACCGCGACTCCGACATTGATACCGACGGATACAGTTGCGCCTACGCCAACGACCATAGCAACGGCAGCACCTCTCGCGGGTTTTGCCTCCTGCGGCACACTTTGTACGAGTAACGGGTTCTCCACACAATACCCGCAAGGATGGGCTGCCTCACCACTGGCAGGAACGCCTGGAGTTCAGTTTGTGAATACCAATCCAAGCGATCAAATGGCAATCTTCAAGACTCTGAGTGCCGCTGCGGGTGATCCAAATGCACTGGTTGCCAGAGAGTTGCAACAGAATTTCGCGACAAAGAATAACTATCAGGTTGTCACGCCTGTAGCGACCGACTCGCTGAGTGGCGAGACATGGTTTAAAGAGGTCATCACCTATCAAGAGGATGGGCAACCCAAAGAGATGGTTGAGGTCTATGCCAACGTACATCAAGGCAAAGCATTTATCCTAGAATTGCAAGCGGCGGTAGACGACTTTGAGGCTGCTACAACACAAAACTTCGCAACCATTAAAAGTCAATTCCAGTTTCAATAGTAGATGGCACATAGACGGAGCCTTGTATGAAATACTTCCTGATTGTCCTGATATGCGTAAGTGGTATGACCAGTTTAGCTCTTGAAATGTGTGCGGAACGGCTCATGGAACCCTACTTTGGCACGTCGCTTATTGTGTGGGCCAGTTTGATCGGGTTGATTCTGGTTTACCTCACCGTCGGCTATTTTATTGGAGGTCGGTTAGCAGATCGTCATCCATC
>CAXTUE010000604.1:2168-3070 GCA_964247355.1 uncultured Ktedonobacteraceae bacterium
GAGCAGTTGTTGTGTATTATTACATCAGCCGCAGCACTTGTGACATCGTTTATTCCACTTATCAGTCAGCGAATTTTACAGTGGTCGGTTACAGGGCTTGAACAAGTTTCGGTCAGTATCTTTCTCAGTTCTCTGGTTGGCACAATTCTGCTCTTCGCGATTCCTGTAACACTGCTCGGCATCGTCTCACCGTTTGCCATTCGTTTGCTTACAAAAGATGTTACGCAAAGTGGACGCTCAAGCGGTTCATTATATGCCATTTCAACCTTTGGCAGTATCCTCGGTGCCTTTGTGCCTGTGTTATGGCTAATACCGACATTCGGTGTACGGAGAACGCTGCTGATCTTCGGCGTCTTGCTTTTCGCTGCATCGTTATGGGGACTACGACCGTTATGGCGACCATCATTTTTACTCGTGATCGTTGCGCTCGTGCTCCCGCTTGGACCGCTCAAGGATATACCGAATTTGGTATATGACAAGGAATCGTACTACAATTATATTCAGGTGACACAGGCACCTGATGGGACGCGAGAACTGATACTCAACGAGGGGCAAGCGATTCACTCTATTTACTATGCTAATCCCGATACAGTGCTGACGGGCTGGTATTGGGATTATTTTCTTGCGGCACCGTATTTCAACAAGAGTTTTACGCCTGACAAGCTGCATCGAGTAGGAATTATCGGACTGGCGGGCGGCACGATTGCGCGTCAGTTCACAAAGGTGTATGGGCCTGTGCCGATAGATGGCGTAGAAATTGATCCGGCGATTGTCAATGTCGCGCACAAATATTTCGCGATGAACGAGCCAAATCTGCATGTGCATGTGGAGGATGGACGCACGTATCTCGCCACGACACATGAGCAGTACGATGTTGTGGCCATCGATGCCTTTCAACAGCC
>CAXTUE010000605.1:0-3070 GCA_964247355.1 uncultured Ktedonobacteraceae bacterium
AAGCTATCCAGGACAGCTTTCTACTATGGAGGAATGGGGATCGCTCGACCCCAATCACTCGCATTTTGTGTTGGTACAGACGGAGCACTGGGGTAGCGAGACGGCAGCAATGTATGAACTGGCAAGGATGTTTTCGCAAGGGCGTTCCTCTATCGCCATTCTCATCAACGGAGGGGCAATTGCGATACAGGAGGCGTTGTACAATGTGCGTCAGAAGCGTCCTATAGTTGTGATACAGGGAAGTGGACGTGCGGCGGACGAGATTGCGTGGTTATGGCAAGAGCAACCTGCGACCATTGCAGACTCTGCTCTTGCGGAAATTGTTCAAACTGGAGATATACACCTCTTTCCAGCGACAGGTTCGGCCTTCGATCTCAAGCAGCTTATGCTACAACTATTGAGTTCCTCACACACATAAATAGTATATCATGGAACACCGCGCTTTGAGCTTGTAGCCTATGTCTCTTATGGCTGATCATTAGTTGGCTTAAGGATGCTCGTCATCACTTCCTTGAACCAGCCTTCACCGAATTTCCAGGTGCCGTAGAGCACGAGGGCAGCTTCGCCTGTGGGCGAAATGTTGCTGTGATTGGCCTGGATGCTTTCTTTAAGTGTCGTAGCATTGACGCGTAGCATGCGCAACTCTTTGACTTCATTGTCCTCCGGCTTGCGTTTCGAGAGCGTTGTCAGTGGAATAGTGAGACGCGTCACAAAGCACAGTTCGGGATGTGGGACAAGTGTGTCATAGACAACACCGAGACAGAACTGTTCTCGAATATCGCTCTCCTGTATACCGGTTTCTTCACGCATCTCGCGGTTCATGGCTGCGAATGGATTAGGTGATGCGTCTTTTGCATTATCTACGCCGCGCTCTATAAAGCCACCTATGACGTGCATACGACCATCATGCACATCGGTACCCTGTCGCTTTTCCAGGAGAATATAGTTGTCGAGCGTTTCGATGACCGAACAGACCGAGAGCGGATTGCTCAATTCGTCGCGCGTCAAGTCTTGTGAAAATTCGGGGGAGCGTGTCGCGACGTACTCTTTATAGCTCGTATCGCCCAGTTTGAGGCGCAGGACCGAGTCGTCGCGCTCCTCGGCGTACATGAAGCGATACAGTTGTCCATCGTAGAGCGGAACATTTTGTTGCTGTGCTTGCGCGAGCTTCTCTTGCCAGAGACGCTCCATTGTGGCTTGCGTCTCCAGCGTGAACGAGAGACGATGCTTTGGATTATAATCAATGACGATCTGTTCGGCAGTAAAGCTACCAAGCACCAGGAACTCGAAATTCACCATGCTATTATTCCCATTCAATAGTGGCGGGCGGCTTCGACGTAATGTCATAAACAACGCGGTTCACGCCCGTCACCTCGTTGACAATACGGTTCGCGATACGGCCCAGTACATCGGGTGAGATGCGCGCCCAGTCTGCCGTCATAAAATCGCCTGTCGTCACGGCGCGGACCGCGACGACGTTGGCATAGGTACGATTATCGCCCATCACGCCAACGCTCTGCAATGGCGTCAACACGGCGAACGCCTGTCCCAGTTCGCGATAGATACCCGCGCGTCGTATCTCGTCGATGACGATGGTATCAGCCGCCCGCAAAATGGCTAGTCGCGTCTCGTCGACAGCACCAATGATGCGAATCGCCAGTCCTGGTCCAGGAAAGGGATGACGCCAGACCCATTCGTCAGGCAGACCAAGTGCAAGGCCAATTTCGCGTACTTCATCCTTGAACAATACCCGCAACGGTTCCACCAGTTTGAGCGACATTTCTTCGGGCAGGCCACCGACGTTGTGATGTGTCTTGATGCGCGTTGCGGTAGAGGCGGTGTCGTGGCTGGTGCTCTCGATCACATCGGGATAGAGCGTTCCCTGTGCCAGGAACGTAATCGGGCCGTTTTGCGCTTCAAGGCGTTCGGCCTCGGCCTCGAAGACACGAATAAACTCTTCGCCGACGATGCGCCGCTTCTGCTCCGGGTCGATCACGTCGGCGAGACGAGCCAGGAAGCGTTGTTGGGCATCGACTACGACGAGCGGAATGTGCATATGTGTTGCAAACGTGTCGATTACCTGCTCACGTTCGCCTGCTCGCAAACAACCTGTATCGACAAACACACATGTCAGTTGATCGCCGACCGCGCGATGTACGAGTAGGGCGGCAACCGCCGAATCGACGCCACCGGAGAGACCACAGAGAACGCGTTGATTGCCAACCTGTTGCCGTATCTGCTCAACCGCCTCTTCGATAAATGAACTCGCGGTCCATGTGCCATCACAGTCACAAATGCGGAACAGGAAATTGCGAATAAGCTGCTTGCCCTGTGGCGTGTGCGCGACCTCTGGATGAAACTGTAGGCCAACGCTGCCCTGTTCATTGGCAATCGCAGCCACCGGATTGCTTTCCGTTGTCGCGATAACGTGAAAACCCTGTGGCAGAATGTCAACGCTATCGCCGTGGCTCATCCATACAGGCAGGCGTAGTGTAGACTCAATGGGCATGAGATGCTCGGTTTGCGCGGGCGACGCATCGATGTCTTCAAAGATACGAAAGGCTGCGTCGGAGGAAGTATGAGGAAGGACCTCGATGGTGGCGGGACCATACTCGCGTTGCTCATGCGTCAACTCGACATGTCCACCAAGTTGTGTTGCCAGTAACTGCATGCCATAACAGATGCCCAGCACGGGAATGCCGCTTGTAAGAATTGCAGGATCGCACTGTGGCGCGTTGAGGTCGTACACGCTGGCGGGTCCGCCCGATAGAATGAAGCCCTTAATGTCGAGATGAGGGTGTTGTAGAGATGCTAAGGTAGTTGTCGCGGGTAGCAATTCGCTATAGACAGAACACTCGCGCACACGACGGGTAATCAGCCGACTATACTGCGAACCGAAATCGAGAACAATAATCGCCTGTCGGCGTTCCTGGGGATGCATGAGTATCCTTTCCTAAGAATGCTTTAACATGAAATTAATATATACGATGTAAATACGTGGCATGTAGGGACCGCATTCATCACGTCCGTGTTTGGTTTCGATATGCGAATACGGACGTGATGAATGCGG
>CAXTUE010000606.1:0-3029 GCA_964247355.1 uncultured Ktedonobacteraceae bacterium
AAACACAACAATAGAATGAGGTGCCATGGTCCATGTATTGATTGTCTGTAGTTGGGGTATGTCTACCAGCTTACTGGTAGAAAGCATGTTGACCGCAGCGCACGAGAGTAAGGTCGAACTTGCCGTTGAAGCGTTGAGTGCGGGCGAGTATGCGGCGAGAGTCGAGACCTGTGATGTCGTGCTTATCGCCCCACAGATCCGGCATTTACGCAAAAGTATTGAGCAACTGGCAACATCGGTAGAGAAGCCAGTGGCTATGATCGAACCTTTTCACTATGCAACGATGAATGGACAGGCGGTCGTCGAGCAGGTACAACGCCTACTGGCAACGCCCCGAAAAGGGAAAACGGCAACGTGAGCAATTCGTTCCACGAAGGACAAAGGAATACTAGCTTGATCGAGCGTACAAGCGATTTGTTTGAACGCTATCTTGTGCCGCCACTTGGTATGCTTGCCAGCAACATCTATTTGCAAGCGATCCGGGATGCCTTCATTATTTTTACGCTACCTCTGATTATCGCGGGCAGTCTCTTTCTTATACTTGCCAATCCACCCATTCCAGCGTTGCAGACATTCTTGAAGCCCTACGAAAACGCGATTCTCGTACCATTCCAGCTTTCATTCGGACTGATGGCCCTTTTTCTTGCGTTCGGCGTCGCCTACAGTCTGGCCCAGTATCGCCGTACAGAGCCGGTGCAGCCAGGAATTGTGGCGATGGTCCTGTTCCTGGTTGCCAGCGTACCCATTCGCGATCTCACAACCATGCCACTCGGCGAGATTTTGCCCTATCTTGGCGGACAGGGACTGCTTGTCGGCATTCTGATGGGTATTCTCGCGACGGAGGTTATGCGCTGCTTTCGTGGCTCGCGTTTTACTATTAACCTGCCGAAGACGGTACCGCCAAACGTCAAACGCGCATTCGAGGCTCTAGTTCCAACACTCTTGTTACTCACAGTGATATGGGCACTCGAATGGTTTATCAGTTCTCATACATATACAACGCTGGATGTGACAACTCACAAACAGATTACGCATCAATTGACACTACCTATTCTACTCATGAATCTTTTTCATCCCCTGGTAGTGATACAGGACAGCTATCCTGCCGCCCTGCTCGAAATTATCTTGATGATGTTGCTATGGACGGTTGGCATTCACGGCATGAACGTCGTGACAGCTATCGCGGCACCGTTCTGGCTTACGACGCTATCGGCGAACGCCACAGGCGGACACGGCATCGTCACGGAACCCTTTTTTCATATCTTTGCTCATCTCGGTGGCTCTGGTGCGACATGGCCCCTGGTGATATATATGTTACGCTCACGCTCAACACAGTTACGTACGGTTGGCAAAGTCGCGCTAGGTCCGGCGATCTTCAATATCAACGAACCTGTCACCTTTGGCGTACCGATGGTACTGAATCCGATCATGATGATTCCATTTGTGGGCGTACCGGCCCTGATTGTCACAATTAACTATGTTGTGTTTGCCCTCAACTGGGTGCATGTGCCAATCGTAATACAACCCTTTACCGTTCCCCTCGGAGTCAGTGGCTTCCTGGCAACAGGAGGCGATATCAGAGGTAGCATATTGCAGTTCTTTGATCTCGCTGTCTCCGCAGTTCTATATTATCCATTTTTTAAGGCATGGGAGCGTGTGCTGGTCGCGCGCGAAGAGGCCGCAACTACTGAAGTAGAGAGCGGGCGCGTTCTAGCAACGGTCTAGGGAGCGCAGGAGCCGTTGTTCCATGTCGGGGAGGAGTACGTATCGACAAGTACAACTCAGAAAAAAGAGATGTAAACGATGTTGTCTATCCACACACTGTAACACGGAGTTACGGTTTTACACGTAGTTTGCCGGAGCACGGCAAAATCGGAAGGACGAATTCAGCGATGAAACTATTTAGTTACAAACATTTGAGCGCACTAGTCGGAGTTATCCTTATCTCCATTCTACTTGCCGCCTGTGGTAATAGCGGCAGTTCTGGCGGTTCCACTGGCAGCAGTGGCAGCGGTACCAGCACTGCTTCAAATAAGCCAGGACAGGGCTGTAAAAAAGTCGGCGTTCTCCTGCCAGAGACGGCATCGTCTGCTCGCTGGGACAGCAAAGACAAGCCACTTCTGACGCAAGGCATCGCAACAGCTCTCGGCGTTGATGTAGGCGCAGTAGACTACAACAATGCTGGTGGCGACCCAACAGTACAACAGACACAGGCTCAGGCAGACCTGACAAAGGGCGACTGCATCCTGGTTGTTGCCGCAGCCGATAGCGCCTCTGCCGCAGCCATCGTCACACAGGCCAAGGCCAAGAATGTACCGGTTATCGCGTATGACCGCTTGATTCAGTCTAAAGACCTCGCCTACTATGTCTCGTTCGACAACCAGAAGGTTGGGCAACTTCAGGGCCAGTATGTCGTCGACCACTACAAGGACTACACCAAAGATAGCAACAACCTGATTATGATCAATGGCGCACAGACCGACAACAACGCCATTCTGTTCCACGATGGCGCACACACCGCCCTCGATCCGTTGATCAGCAGCAATGCTCTTAAGAAGGTCTACGAGCAATACACCCCCAAATGGGACAACGATCAGGCTCGCGTTGAGATGGACGGTGCTCTTACCGCCAGCCAGAACAAAGTTGGTGTCGCTTATGTCGCGAACGACGGTATGGCAAACTCAGTTATTGCTTCACTGAAGGCCAAGAAGCTGAATGGTAAAGTACTCGTCACCGGCCAGGATGCAACCGTTGCTGGTATTCACAACATTCTCGCAGGCGATCAGGCTATGACCGTTTACAAGGCCATCAACAAAGAGGCCGATGCCACGATAAGCCTCATCAAGGCTCTCTCTGCTGGTACTGATCCAGCATCCTTGACCAATGGTGCAACTGTGAAGACACAGGATGGAACCGCAATTCCTTCAATCCTCGAAACACCTGTTGCCGTGGACAAGACCAACATCTCCTCGACGGTTATCGCCGATAACTTTGTTACCAAGGCAGATGTCTGCGCCGGTATTCCTGCT
>CAXTUE010000607.1:0-3027 GCA_964247355.1 uncultured Ktedonobacteraceae bacterium
GTGTTGATTGAGGTGAAAATACCTTCTTTGTCTTGAACGTCGCCTCTTGCTTGACGCGTTTCTTCTGACGTGTGTTGCGCACAAGCATCACGCTAAGGAAAAGCGCGATAAGAAATACAACTATAAGACTAGAAACTGCTCCGAAGATACTCGCCACCTCTTCCCAGCTTTGCGCAAAGATATAGCCCAGACCAAGAGGAATGAGTGCTCCCAGGATTTGACCACTTATATCCCACAACAGAAAGCGTCGATAAGAATACTGCTCAATGCCTGCTACAAGATTGATTGGCCCTCCAAATGCAACAAGCAAAAAGCGCGTCGTGAAGATCGTCCATCCTGCTCTCTTTCTAAACGACACCTGTGCTCGTTCAACAGTACGAGGCGAAAGAAAACGGAAGCGTTTTTGCCTCCCTAGCCAGGAAAGCAGCGAGACGCCAACTCGTCGTCCAATATAGTATGTGAGGTTGTCACCCATCACAGCAGCACTGAGCGCGACCGGAAACAGTATGAGAAGGTTGAAATCGCCGAGGGCGGCAAAGGCACCAGAAGCAAAGAGAAGCACAGAGCCAGAAAGAGGAATGCCAGCAGCAGCAGCAAAGACAATCAACCAGAGTACCGGATAGCCATACTGCTGCAAGGCGTCGAGAAAGAATGCATTCATGCTTCTCTGCTCCTACTTGAGAATGAAAGGAGTTTTTTGTTCCTATTGAGGAATTTTAGTGGCCCAAATGTGGCAGGATGTGTTTTGCGGTACGTGATAACAGCATGTTGCACACTTCGTAAAACCGCGTTGACGGGTTGGCGTTTTGTTGTGGCTAGCGCATTTATGGTGGTTCTGGAATTTGATGTAGGAACTTGTAGTTCCCGGTAAAGATAGCTTTCAGGAACATGATAGATACGCGAAACCGCATGAAGTGTCATCCACGGGCGAATAGTACTTACATCTCCGGCTCGAACTGCATGACTATGTTGCTGGAAACTGCGTACTTGTGCAAAGGTTTGCACTGCTGTAAAGGCCAGCAAACCTAGCGCACCAATCAAAAGAAGGCAAAGTAGGGCTATCTTCCAACTTTTGTTCAATCTGAACAATCTCTTACCTCTCCCTCTTTTGCTTTACAACACGTTTTTGCCTGTGTCTTGGTATACACTACCTTTGTGTATAGAGTACCCCAAGTATCTCAAGAAGAAAAGCGAAATATGTCAAATTTTTGTAAGAGGTTTTATATAAGACTTGACCAGAGGACGCTGCTAGGCTATAGTAGCTTCATTATTCCATGAATTGACGCTAATTCATCAATGACCATAACCAGTGAGGTATCATATATGACTGGACCAAAAGACTTTTTAGAATATCTTACCGCTTTAATCCAGCAAGCTGTAGACATATATCTTAAGCAAGAACATATTGAAATTGACAAAGAACAATTGCCTGTTGATCTGCGTTTCTCCGCACAGGCAAGCTTTGGCGACTATTCGATGCCCGTTATGCAATGGGCTGGTAAGAACAAATTGGGTCGTCCACCATTGCAAATCGCTGAGGCTATACAAACGATTATGCGCGATATGCGCATCTCTTCGGTCTCGGAGATAACAGTGACGAAACCAGGCTATATCAACTTCAGTCTCAATCGCTCCGAGGTTGGTAAAGCCATTATTGAGCGCGTCATAGAGGCTGGGCCTGATTATGGACATAACGATGTGGGTATTGGTATCAAAGTGATTGTCGAGCACACGGCGATCAATCCTAATAAAGCTGCGCACGTGGGACATATTCGTAACTCTTGCATTGGTGATACAGTTGCGCGTATGTTGCGCTCACAGGGCTACACCGTTGAGGTTGAAAACTACATTGACGACTCCGGTGTTCAGGTTGCCGATGTTGTGGTAGGACTCCTGCTTCTGCAAAAAGGACAACTGCAACTCCCTGGTGGCAATGAGCAACTGCCTCATGAGTCCTTTGACTACTTCTGTTCGCGCGTCTATGTCGCGGTTGTGAAAGCCTACGATACACAGCCAGAACTCAAAGACTTGCGCAAAACAGTCCTGCATGCCATCGAACAAGGTGAAGAGCCAGCGTCAGGCCCGGACTATCCAACACTCGCCTCAGACCTTTCGCATCAGATTGTAGCGATGCACCTTAAAACAATGGCTCGCCTCAATATCTCTTATGACTTGCTGACATGGGAGTCCGCCATTCTCGGTGCAGGTCTCTGGAAACACACCTTTGACATGTTGCGCGAACGTAAATTGCTTGAGAAGCCAGAAACTGGTCCCGCTGCCGGTTGTTGGATACTGCCCTTTGGTGATGAAGGCGAAGAAACCGAGCGGATGCAAGACAAAATTCTCGTCAGAAGCGATGGTACCGCGACTTACACCGCAAAGGATATCGCAACGCAATTGTGGAAATTTGGCCTCGTCGATAATCAAACAGGTGTCGACCTACACTATATTCCTTGGGGTACACAACACGACGGTCGTGTGCTCTGGTCCATGCGTACTCCTAGAGATGTCGTAGCACAAAGTGAGGAGGGTGATCCGAATCGCTTTGGTCACGCTCAAAAAGCTATCAACGTGATTGACGTACGCCAGTCGTATCCGCAGCAAGTAGTCTACGAAAGTCTGCGCCGCCTCGGTTTTCCGCAGCAAGCCGATAACTCAACACACATTTCATATGAAGTTGTGACGCTCTCGAAAGCAACGGCGGCAAGTCTCGGTGTTGATACGTCCGATGGCCGCAATTTCTATGCCATGTCAGGTCGTAAAGGTATCGAAATTAAGGTCGACGACCTTATCAATGAAGCAGTACGTCGCATGAGAGAGGTCAAGAGCGATCTCCCCGAAGAAACAACAGCCATCCTTGCCGCCTCCGCTATTCGTTACTTCATGATTCGCTTCGGCCTACAGCAGATTATCGCGTTAGACATAGACGAAGCCCTGCGTCCGAACGGAGATACCGGCGTCTACCTGCAATACGCCTATGCACGTGCCATTAGTATTCAACGCCGTCCGCAACAGGCAGGCTATGAT
>CAXTUE010000608.1:0-3019 GCA_964247355.1 uncultured Ktedonobacteraceae bacterium
CCACTCGATAGCTGGCTTGTCCTCTCAGTACATGGTATTGGCAGTAGGCCCACCAAAACGTACAACAAACTGTATCGTATCCTTGATGTTTCAGAGTCGTCGCCGAAAAACTATACGCTTACCACCAAGACGGCGGCAATCAACCTCGATACAAGCAACAACTTTACTAGCTTTGAGGCGCACCTGCGTAACGTCACGGTTTTTGCCCAGAGTGAATTGCTTGAACTGGCTGATATTCCACTCACAACGCTCATTCGAGGCAACACATTACAGCTTGCACAGGCAGTGCAAGGACTGGCAAAGGGACAGCGTATTGTAATAAGCGATTCCGTCCTAAGTGAAGCAGGAGTGATCAAAGAGGTTTCTACCGATGGCACAACCGTTACGCTACAGGATGGTCTTACCAATAGCTACAGTCCGGCCACAGCGAAAATCTATGCCAATGTCGCACTCGCTACACATGGAGAGACCGTCTCGGAAGAGGTGCTTGGAAACGGTGACGCCAGTCAGCCCTATCAGCAATTTGCATTACGTCAGTCGCCTCTCACCTACATCTCCGCACAAACGCCAAGTGGGGCGGCGTCAACCCTTAAGGTACGTGTCAATGATATAGAGTGGCACGAAGTGCCGACCCTCTACGGCCACAGTTCGCATGAACGCATCTTTGTCACATCAACAGACGATGATGGCAAGACGACGGTTGAATTTGGGGATGGACATATTGGAGCACGCTTACCAACGGGACAAGAGAATGTACGAGCAACGTATCGCAAGGGCAGTGGACAGGATGGCATCGTCAAAGCAGAACAATTGAGTCTACTTATGACCCGTCCTCTCGGCGTGAAAAGCGTCCTCAACCCGCTTGCCTCTAGTGGTGCGAAAAATGCCGAGCATCTTGCGAGTGCGCGTCGTAATGCGCCACTCACAGTACTTACGCTTGATCGTGTTGTCTCACTGCAGGACTATGAAGATTTTGCACACGCCTTTTCGGGTATCGCAAAAGCGTATGCTACTTGGACATGGAGTGGTCAGGTACGCGGTGTCTTTATCACGGTTGCAGGTGAAAATGGAGCGACAGTAGCAGCAGGCAATCCTACCTACACGAACCTACTCGCCGCGTTGCGTGCGGCTGGTGATCCCTATGTTCCAATTACAATGCAGAGCTATCGACCAGCATTTTTTAGAATGGCCGCACGAGTGAAGGTTGACCCAGACTATCGCAGCGAGCAGGTGTTTGCGGCAGTTGAGCAAGCACTCCGTACACAGTTCTCATTCGACGCACGAGCCTTTGGTCAGCCTGTCATGGAGAGCGAGGTCATTGCCACCATGCAAAATGTCACTGGTGTGATCGCCGTAGAGCTAGACACACTGTATCGCAGTGACCAACCCGCCAACTTGAACACTGGTCTGGTTGCGGCTGTGCCATTAGCAGGAGCGGACGGAACGGTAGTGGCGGCGGAGTTACTCACACTCGATGCTCGCCCACTTGATAATTTAGGGGTAATGCCATGAGTTTTGATGCAAAAACAGTGTATGAACTTCTTCCCGCCGTGTATCGTATTCGTGACGCGGAACAGGGCTTGCCGCTACAGGCTCTTGTCGCGGTCATCGCGGAGCAGATCGCGGTAGTTGAAGAAAACCTCGCGCAGCTTTACGATGACCAATTCATCGAGACCTGTAACGACTGGGCTATACCGTATATCGGTGATCTCATCGGCTATCATGCGCTTTATGGTGTGACGCCAAAGATACGCAGTCCACGTGCAGAGGTTGCAAATACGATTGGCTATCGTCGGCGTAAAGGCACGGTGGTCATGCTCGAACAACTTGCCAGTGACGTTACAGGCTGGTCGGCGCATGTCGTCGAGTTCTTCCAACTGTTGGCAACGACACAATATATGAAGCATCTGCGCCCCAACAATTTCTACGCACCCGATCTACGTGTATGGGAACCATTAGAACGCATCAATACCGCTTTTGATACGCTCGCTCACACGGCAGAGGTACGACGTATTCCGATCAAACGCGGTCGCTATAACATTTCCAACATTGGAATTTTCCTCTGGCGTCTGGGTGCATACCCGCTTACCCACGTCCAAGCCTTTCAGCTTGATGATCACCGCTATCTCTTCAACCCTCTCGGCAACAACACACAACTTTTCAGTATTGCCCAGCCTGAGCAAGAGCTGATTTCCCTCTCGCGACCGCCCGATGTTCCAATGCCGCTCAGTCGGCGGGTGCTCGATGCCTATCTGGATAGCTACTACCCAAGAAGCTTGTTGCTAACGGTGAACGGACAAGATGTACTCCCCGACCCGCTTCAACCAACACAAACTCTTGCCGACCTGATAGAGGTCTGCAATCTCAGTGATGTCAAAGATACGAATGGCGTGGTGACAGGATGGGCGCACACACCCAAAGGGAAAATAGCTATTGATCCCGAACTTGGACGTATTGCCTTTCCAGCAGATCGTGATGCGCCTTCCAATGTCTCTGTCACCTTCCACTACGGCTTTAGTGCTGATATGGGCGGAGGAGAGTATGATAGAGCCGTCTCGTTAGCGTTAGTGACGAATCCCGTCCTTGTACCCGACCAACATGCAACACTGCAAGATGCATTCAACGCGTTGAACGAGAGCGAGGTTGTGGAGATTACAGACAGTGGTAACTATGAAGGACCCGCAACAATTCACGCGCAAAGCAAGAAGCATGTTGAGTTACGTGCCGCGAACAAACATCGTCCATTATTGCAGCCTTCCTCAAGAACGAAAGTCGCGGAGATAACGATCAGTGGCGATACAGATGCGACAGTGACACTAAGCGGTCTGATCATCAGCGGGTACACGCTACGTGTAACGGGAAGTGTGAGCCGCCTCATTCTGCAACATTGCACACTTGTACCGGGGCAGATACTCTCCATCGATGGTATAGCACAATTTCCTACAAGTCCTAGCATGATACTGGAAGCAGAAAATATGCTGGTAGAGGTCGATCATTGCATCCTCGGTGGGATACAGGT
>CAXTUE010000609.1:0-3004 GCA_964247355.1 uncultured Ktedonobacteraceae bacterium
CGTTTTCATCTATCACTCACATCCAATAGCACGAGTGATAGATGAAAACGAACAACATATTGTAGATGCGGTCTAATCTCGATCTGCTTGTGCCTGTACAAAATCCTCGATGCGGCGTTGGCGATCATTAGGTGTCAAGCGTAGCACTTTCTCAATAGTAGCGTTGAGCGCACTTGGCTTAAATGGTTTTGTAAGATACTCATCGGCACCTGAGAGCAAGCCTGTCATCTGGTCTTCGTCGCGCGTCATAGCACTAAGAATGATTAACGGCGTATTCGCGGTACGGACATCGCCGCGAAGACTACGTACTAATTGGTAGCCGTCCATTCTTGGCATCTTCACATCTACAATGACGCAATCTGGCCGGTCGGCATAGATGCGCTCCAGACCTTGCACTCCATCGTAGGCGACGATAACATTGTATGTGCCCTGCAAATTTACAGCATACTTGATAAGTTCTACAATGGTTGGATTATCATCAATAACTAATACTGTTTTCATCGCATTCCCGTTATTCATATGTTGCCTCTCATAAGCACTGCACACATACGGGTTACAGGTTCCAGAAAAGGCGTTGCACCCGTTGTATTGTAGCACAGTTATGTGTCACTGCCAACTTATCGACAATTTTAAATAGCCATATGGCTATATATCTCTTTATCGGCACCGCACAACAATTTCGTGACGAAATTTTCTTAAAAGCCAATTTGTTACAATACAGAGAAGTTATTTTCAGCAACGGATAAGAGGAGGAATTCATGCTCGACCGCTATTCACGGCAGACGTTGTTTGCCCCGATTGGCAAGCGAGGGCAGGAACAATTACATGCCGCCTCTGCCACAATTCTTGGGTGTGGAGCACTGGGTACGGTGCTCGCAAACAACCTGTGTCGCGCTGGCGTGGGAAAGCTGGTGATTGCCGACCGCGACTTTGTTGAAATGAGCAATCTGCAACGGCAAATACTCTTCGATGAAGATGATGTGACGCGCCACCTCCCTAAGGCGATTGCGGCCAAAGAAAAGTTGCGCAGGGTCAATAGCGATGTACAGGTCGAGGCTCTCGTCGAGGACATTAACGCCGATGGCATTGAGTCGCTGGTACGCGAAAGCGATATAGTGCTCGATGCAACGGATAATTTTGAGACGCGTTATCTCCTCAATGATGTGTGTGTTAAGTATAATCGACCGTGGATTTATAGCGGAGTCGTAGCCTCCTACGGCGTCACCATGAATATTATGCCCGGCGATACACCGTGCTTGCGCTGTGTCTTTCCTGAATTGCCACTCCCTGGCACGACGCCAACGTGCGATACAGCAGGTGTGCTCAATGGCATTGTGGGCACAATTACAGGATTAGCCTCAACTGAAGCTCTTAAAATTCTGCTGAAAAGCGAGAAGGTCAGTCGTGCGCTGCTTTGGATGGATGTATGGGAAAATACATTTGAGCGCATCGAGTTACCGCGTCAACCCGATTGTCCCGCCTGTGGTCAGCATGTCTACGAATTTCTGGACTCAGCGCAAAATTCCAGTAGTACCAGCCTGTGCGGGCGCAATGCAGTACAGGTGCGTGGCACCGGTAAACGGGCAGTCCGCATGGATTTTCCAACGCTCGCCGAACGTCTGAAGCCGGTTGGCAAGGTACAGTATAACGACTATCTTTTGCGTTTCCTCGTTGACGACTATGAAATCACGGTTTTTCCTGATGCACGTGCCATCATTAAAGGGACAGACGATGAGCTGGTAGCCCGCTCTGTCTACGCACGTTATATCGGCATGTAAATACACTTGCCCATGTTACATTCTGTTGCTATAATAGGCAAGGTTCACCTCGACCCTACTTGTTGTGATGGTGAGGGGATGTGCGCCGAAGGTCAAATTGCCCTCCAACGCATGATGCTACCCTTTTCCGCTAAGGGAGATTAAACATATATGAACGAACATATTCTTGTCTGCGTCGCATGGCCGTATGCGAAAAGTACTACTCATGTGGGTCAGATTGTCGGTGCCTATCTGCCAGCCGATACGTTTGCGCGTTATCAGCGCATGGCCGGTAACTCTGTCCTCATGGTTTCGGGTAGCGACGAACACGGCACTCCTATTCTGATCGATGCTGAGCGCGAGGGTATTCCCCCGCGTGAGTTTATTGCGCGCTTCCACAATCAGATTCTGGATGTATGGAAACGTCTTGGTATGTCCTGGGACCTCTACACCGAAACAGGCACACCCAACCACTATCGCATCACGCAAGATTTCTTTTTGAAGCTCTACGAGAAGGGCTATATCTTCAAGGATACCATGCAGTCTCCGTATTGCCCCACGGACCGTCGCTTCTTGCCTGACCGCTATATTGAGGGTACCTGTCCAAATTGCGGCTATCCAGGAGCGCGTGGCGACCAGTGCGACAACTGCGGACACACGCTTGATCCTGTTGACCTCATCAATCCGAAGTGCCGCCTGTGTGGAAGCGTCGATAGCGTTTTGGAGATACGCCCGACCGAACACTTCTTCCTGGACTTACCAAAGCTCCAGGCACCTCTGCTGGAATGGCTCTCGCACGACAAAGACCATTGGCGACACAACACGATTGGCTTCGCGATGAACTGGTTGAAAGAGGGCCTACGTGCGCGCGCGATAACCCGTGACCTGGACTGGGGCGTACCGATTCCGTTGGAGGGCTATGAGAACAAGCGCATTTATGTGTGGTTCGATGCAGTGATTGGCTACTTCTCGGCCTCGGTCGAGTGGGCTGAGCGACAGGGCACACCCGATGCATGGAAGGACTGGTGGATTCCGGGTAAAGTGAATCCGGCGGTCAAGTCGTACTACTTCATCGGCAAGGACAATATTCCATTTCACGCGATCATCTGGCCCGCTATGCTCATCGGCTATGGCGACCGCAACCTGCCCTACGACGTACCCGCCAACGAGTTTATGACAATGAGTGGCGCGAAGGCTTCGAGCAGTCGCGGCAACGTGGTATGGACGCCCGACGTGCTCGACCGCTA
>CAXTUE010000610.1:0-2992 GCA_964247355.1 uncultured Ktedonobacteraceae bacterium
CTTTTACAGTATGAGGAAAAACGAAGATACTGGCAAGCACCAGAAAACAAAGTAGTACACTAAAATTAGATAGAAACCGGGTTGTTCTTACTTTTTGTAACAACATGTGCGTAAAAAAGGGGTAAATAGTACTCAAGAAAACTTCCTCCGCCACTTCACAACTGCCCAGCAAGCATTAGGGGTGCAGTAGATTTTATATGTAGATAGGAAACGATAAAAGGCGACTGCTTATGCTGATGAGTATACATGTCTTTTCAGTAGTCGCCAAAGAGATAGGATAAATGGGTAGTGATTTTTAGATAGAAAGAGAGCGGATAGCAACAAAAATGTCTTTATCCTTGTTGTCTATCCGCTTTCTTTTTCCCTAACGGGTTAGAAGGCCCACGTCGTTCACGCATGGGATGAATGACTATCCGAGAGCCTCGCGTCCAACCTCCACAGGTTCGACGGGTGCGTCTTCCTCGTCGTAGTCTGCGGCTTGAGTAAGGTCTCTTCCGCGTCGTGCTCCTATTGCCTCAAAGATTAGCGTGAGTGCAACCGCGAGAATAACGTTGAGCAAGAGTGCTGAGAAACCAACATACATTTGAATATCAAAGACAGGGTAGATCGTCGATTTAAGGCCCGTTGCAATAAACATGCTCGTTCCCGCAATCATGCCAGCTAGCCAGCCAATGAGCAATGCCCAGCGATTGAACCAGTTGGTGTAAAGGCCGAGATAGACGGGAACAAGCGTCTGCAATATCCATGTGCCACCAAGTTGCTGAAAGGTGATGATCTGCGCCGTTGGCAGGTAGGCAATGAAAAGCAATGCACCGAATTTCACCACAAACGAGGATATTTTCGCGACCTGTGCTTCTTCTCTATCGCTTGCGTCACGCTTCATGTACTCCTTGTAAATGTTACGCGTGAACAGGTTGGCCGCTGCGATAGACATAACGGCAGCAGGTACCAGCGCACCAATCGAGATTGCCGCGAATGCAAAGCCAATAAACCAGGAGGGGAATGTGACATTGAGCAGAGCAGGAACCGCGAGATTAGCCGTCGCGGGCTTGACCTTTGCCGCGATTGCCATATAGCCAAGCAGTGCTAGCAAGCCGAGCATTAACGAATAGATGGGCAAGAGTGCCATGTTGCGCTTGATTACGCGCTGGCTACTACTACTGAGAATACCGGTTAGCGAGTGCGGATACAGGAAGAGCGCAAGCGTTGAGCCAAGTGCGAGTGTGGCGTAGGCTGTGTACTGTTTGGGTGAAAGAATCTCAAAGAAGGTTTGTGGTTTGGCAGCGGTTGCGGCGGCATGACTCGCGACCGCCTTTAAATGAACCGCGTTGAAAATTGGTCCGAAGCCACCAAGCTTGATAGGAATGTAGATGATGGTTGCGAACAGCACAATAAAGATCATGATGTCCTTGACCAGCGCGATCATCGCCGGGGCACGTAAACCGCTTGTATAGGTATACGCCGCCAGAATCAGAAACGCGATGATGAGCGGGAAGTCAACATTGACGCCTCCAATATTGGTGCTCAGGGGAATACCCAGCGCGGCAAGCGAGACCTGGATACCGAACATCTGCAGCGCGATATAGGGAAGTGTTGCCAGGATGCCTGTGAAGGCGACAGCTAGTGCCAACGCAGGGCTGCCGAAGCGGTCTTTCACAAAATCGGAGGCAGTGACGTAGCCCCGTTGTTTACAGACCGACCAGAACTTCGGCATCAAAACGTAGATAAGCGGGTAGACGAGAATGGTATACGGAATGGCGTACCAGCCGCTTAACGCGCCTGCCGCGAACATCGCGCCAGGGACCGCGATAAATGTGTAGGCGGTATAGAGGTCGCCACCTAACAGGAACCATGTGATGACCGTGCCAAAGCGTCTGCCAGCAAGTCCCCACTCGCTAATCTGGTTTAAGTCACCTTGTCGCCAACGGGCCGCGACAAAGCCCAGGACGGTGACGAGTAGAAAGAAGGCGATGAAGATAATAATTGCATCCCAATGCAGCATTGCAAACTACTCCTAACTCATTCATCCAACGAACTAGGGTTCTAGCTTCGCTCAGGATGAATGCACTGAAGACTCCTAACTTATTGCGCTCTCGGTTAGCGAACGAGAATACTTTCATGCGACCGAATGAGGGTACGAACTGCCGAGTCGTCTATGCTCCTACAAAGTAGACTACCGCCGTAATAATGGCTGTAATGATGACCCACATCAGTTGGAACCAGTAGAAGAAAGGGATGTCGAACAATCTTGGCTCCGTGAAATTATAGAATGGCGGCCAGAGCAAGACAATAAAGGGGACAATGAGCAGGAGAAGAAAAGCTCTGCGATTTCTGCGCGTAGCAGAGCGGGAAGGACGATCAACCATCGAGCAGACTCCTTTTGTTAGGCTGTTCAACAACGAACAGCGATACAAGATTCAATGTAAAAGGACGAGAAACTGGAGCGTACGTGGCCTTATCCTACGGTATTTTACGTGGAATGTCAAATAACCTATATATTTATATGCACTTGTATTGCTCGTTGTTAACTATACTTCTCTATTTCGTTAGAATAGTAGAGAAGAGAATGTAGAGGGGAAGTGAATATGCAAGAGCAGGTTATTCTTGAGGGGCGTTACCGTATTATACGTTGTCTCGCACAGCGTCCACGTCTGAAACTTTATCTAGGGCGTCGGCTTCGGGTCGACAGGCAGGTATCCTCATCCTCGTTTCTCAACGACCTTCCTGAGCAGGATGAAATTCCTGAACAGGATGAGCAGGAGTATGAACCGCTCGTTGCTATTCGCGAACTCGACCTCGCAGGACTTTCCGCGCAACTGCGCATGTTGATTGAAGCTGCCGCCTTCGAGGAATTTGTCGCGCCCAGCGTCTTCGGCTCCTCGCACCTGCCCACCACAGGAGACCGTGTATGGATCGAGGGCAATAGACACTATCTTGTCATGCAACTCAGCGACGTAAAGCAGCCTCAATTCGATGCAGCAACAACGCTCGA
>CAXTUE010000611.1:0-2093 GCA_964247355.1 uncultured Ktedonobacteraceae bacterium
TCTACAACGAACTGCTCGAATCGCAGCTCGTGAACAACGAGAAGCTAGCGGTGGTAGCATGAAAATGACGTATATTAAAGGATAAATCTATATGAGCCAGCAGCGCATCATAGCTGATGATAGAGCACATTTTTATGGTCCGTCGCAGGATAACACCTCTGACAGTGAGCGTATCAATACGAGTGCGGTCCTAGGTCGCCTGCTTACGTATTTCGCGCCATTTCGTACACAACTGCTGGGAGCGTTGGTGTTAGTCATTATTTCTGCTGGCACACAGGCGGCGGGACCGGCGTTGATTGAACGAGCGATAGATGTGTATATCGCTGGCAAAAACGGGGCTGGTCTAGGCCAGATTATGTTACTGTTGCTTGGCGTCTACATCGTTGGCTTCGTATCGCAATTCGGGCAAACATCGCTCATTGGTAGTACTGGACAACGCTTTCTTTCGGCCCTGCGTACACAGATATTCGATAAAGTGCAATCGCTCTCAATCGCTTTTTTTGACCAGAATAAAGCAGGCGATCTCATGTCACGCCTCGTCAACGACACTCAGGTTATCAATCAACTACTCAGCCAAGGTGTGACGCAGGTGATCGGTAGCGTCTTCTCCCTGGTTGGAATTCTGATTGCGATGCTTGTACTGAACGTGCCACTGGCGTTATTAAGCTTTGTGACCATCCCGGTTATGCTATGGCTTACCGTCGTTTTCGCGCAACGTTCGCGGAGTGCTTTCCGTGAGACACGTTCTGTCATTGGCATCGTCTCTTCCGAATTGGAGGAGGAACTGGTTGGTGTACGCGTGGCGCAAGCGTTTAACCGTACCGATACCAACATCGAACACTTTGCAGCACATAATGCGGTTAATCGCGATGTCAATGTGCATGCCATCGCGATCACCTCGGCCTTCACACCCACCATCGACATTATCAGTACACTGGCAACAGCGATTGTTGCTGGCTTCGGCGGTTGGCTTGCTATTCGTGGCACAGTTCCAGTAGGTACGGTTGTCGCGTTCTTCATCTATGTGCAGCAGTTTTTTCGTCCCATTCAGATCATCAGCAGCATCTACACACAGGCACAGGGAGCGTTGGCGGGTGCTGAACGCATTTTCGAGCTTGTGGATGAACCGGTCGAGCAAAAAGATGCACCAGGAGCGCAATCGTTGCCTCGGATCGTTGGGCATGTCGAGTACAGGCACGTCGATTTTGCCTATAACGCTGACTCGGACAAACCAGATTTTGTGCTACATGATATCAATCTTGATGTGAGAGCGGGTGAGACGATTGCGCTTGTGGGTGAGACTGGCGCGGGCAAATCGTCGCTAGTCAACCTGCTGCCCCGTTTTTACGATGCCACCGCAGGACAAGTCATGATAGATGGGCATGATGTAAAGGACGTGACGCTGGCAAGCTTGCGCTCTCAGGTAGGCATCGTGCAACAGGATACCTTTCTCTTTTCAGGCACCGTTGCGGACAATATCCGCTATGGACGCCTCAACGCGACGGATGCAGAGGTAGAGGATGCGGCACGTACCGCCAACATACACGAGTTTATTATGCACCTGCCTAATGGCTACAAAACAAAACTTGGTGAACGTGGTACCGGTCTCAGTCAGGGGCAGCGTCAACTGCTGGCCTTCGCACGTACCATCCTCGCAGATACACCGCTTCTCATTCTGGACGAGGCCACGTCCAGCATCGACACACAGACGGAGCAGCTTATTCAAGTGGCCCTCAAGAAGCTCTTGCATAACCGTACCGCCTTTATCATCGCGCACCGTCTCTCGACCATCCGTGATGCCACCCGTGTGCTCGTTCTTGATCAGGGTCGCATTATTGAAAGCGGCACACATGACGAATTGCTTACACAAAACGGACACTATGCCGATTTGTACAGGCGACAGTTTCCATAATAAAGCTAGCGTTTCACCTCATGTCCCGCATACTCCAATACCTGCAGCGCGCGTTCAAGGTCGCCCTCTTGTATAAGTACGTGATCGGTCTCGTAGGTTGCGATAGCGAGGACGCTTATGTTCGATTCGGCGAGCGGAATGGCGAGCGAGACATGAATGCCGGCGAGCGAGAGGTCAAAGG
>CAXTUE010000611.1:2103-2988 GCA_964247355.1 uncultured Ktedonobacteraceae bacterium
CAACGCCAGCCGCGCTCCGCCTTTGTGCCCTCAACGGGTACGTTTTCTTGTAGACATACAACAGAAAGTTCGGTGCGTGTACGCGTCAGCGAGATGAAGTCATCGCCGAGCAAGGCCCAGTTGGGAATATGTCCATTGGGTTCAAGACGACACACGGCATACATCTGAGGAAGTACATTAAGTGTCAATCGGCGCATGAAACCTCTCTCTTTCTAGTTAACATGTTGCTTATGACGACAAAAAGAGAGCGTACAAGAAGACACGCGTTCCTGCATGCTTCATTGCACACTCTCTTTTGCTTGTTGTTTTGGTTATACTATTCTACTATAATGGCTCGACGCGCAGGAGTACATCCCCTTTTTGCACAACGTCGCCACTGGTTGCGACCATTGCAACCACGCGCCCCGAAACGTCTGCTTGAATCTCGTTAAAGACCTTCATCGCCTCAACGAGCGCAACAACCTGCCCGACGCGTACAATCTCACCAATAGAGGTAAACGCTGGCGAGGTTGGCGAGGCAGCTTCATAATAGACGCCCGTCAAGGGAGCAGCAATCGCGACACTCTTGTCACCCTTAGCTGGTAGACCCACACTTGGCGGCACAGCCGTTCCACTTTGCCCATTCAGCATGACGTTTCCGGTCTGTTGCACAGGCGTAGCAGAAACCATGACCATTCCCGGATTACGCCGGACGATGATTTCAGTGTCTGCCTCGGTCAATTCTAGTTCGCTAATCGTGCTACCTTCGAGGACCTGAATAATCGCCTCGACTCGCTCTAGCCACGATGTCTTCTCTTCATCCATACAAGTACTTACCCTATTTCGTGTAACATAACCCCCGTAGGGACCGCATTCATCACGTCCGTCTCGTCTTTCGATATACAT
>CAXTUE010000612.1:0-2971 GCA_964247355.1 uncultured Ktedonobacteraceae bacterium
CTTCGGCTGCTTCCGTAGCGCGGCACAAGCAGAAACGCGATGAGCATGCCAGCGATAAGGCCGCCGATGTGCGCGGTCAAGGCTATACCGCTATTTGAGAGGCCGAAGACGAGGTTCAGGCCAATCCAGAAGAGCCAGTTGCCGATTGCACCACGGCCATAAGCTCCCAGACTTCTACGATTGACAATATAGTAGACACCCAGAGCACCGAAGACGCCGAAGATCGCCCCTGATGCTCCCACCGCCGAACCATCAGGAGGCGAGGTAAACAGGAACAGCAGTCCGCCAGCGAGACCTGAGAGCAGGTAGATGGCCAGATAGCGCCATTTGCCGTAGAAGACCTCGACCCCGCGCCCTACAAAGAACAGCGAAAGCATATTGAAACCAATGTGGACAAGGTTGAGATGCAGGAACATAGCTGTGAAGAGCCGCCAATATTCTCCTTGCAGTACAAGCGAGTTGATCTGCGCGCCCGCAACCAAAAGATTTTGATTGAAAAAGCTAAACGCGAACACAATCACATTAATGATAATAAGGGCGTATGTAATCAAGCCGGAATATTGACTGAGCGTGAAACGTGTGCGTATGATCTGCCTCTGCATACCGTTTGGACGCGACCATGTTGGCACAGCTTCGCGTTCAACGCGTGCTTGGGCTTCTGAGTCGCGCAGTTTTCCTGTTGAATTCCCAGTCGCGGAGGTCCCATTTTCTATACCACTATAGCCACCTGTATATGGTGCTGGCGTTGGATACGGCAACGGCTCGGCTTCTGGGAATATGCCATCAAAGCGACCACCATAGGAGAGACGGGCGGAACGTGCGCGCGCAAGGTTGGCATCGTAGTCCTGGTGATTGAGCCGTAGCAGATAAGAGCGCATCGCATGTATGTAGGCAATACCGGGGTTCTCTGCAACAACGGCGTCGACCTTTTGCTGGGCGCGATCATACTGCTTATCGAGCAGGTCGAGCAATGCCGAAGCGGTCGTGCTTTCGATACCCCCTGCTGGTTGTAGCTCTTGCACACGAGAACAAGCCATACGTACCACATCGAGGTTGCCGAGACCAAGATTTGCCTCTGCTAATCCAAGATGAATAGTTGGATTCTCCGGTTCAATTTGTGCTGCATGTGCGTAAGCAATCGCGGCTTCACGCGCCTGCCCGTGTGCTAGCGAATAATTTCCTTGCTCGATATATGTCTGTGTGTCTGTTTGAGCTTCCACGAATTATCCTCCGGTTAAATGTAGCGCGAGAATAGCCAGTGCCAGTGTCCCAAGGAGAGTCAGAAGAGCCAGGGGCCAGCGACGCGCAAGACTATGCGTATCCACCAACGTGTGCGCTTGATACGTTGGGTACGCAGGTTGAGAAACGTTTGAATATCTATCTGCTATCTTACTCGCTTTGGTTTCAGTATACAATGGTGTAAACCACCACCCAAGCAAACAGCCGCTTAAAAGGCCACTCACATGTGCATAATTATCGACATTTGGTACGATAAGGCCGAGACCAAGATTGATGCCTATTATTATTATGAGCCACAGCAGCGCGGGAACGCCTCCACGCGGAAATGCCTGTCGATGCACCAGCACAAAAACGCTGTATGCACCCACTAACCCAAAGATTGCCCCCGACGCGCCAACGCTAATCTCTTGTGGTGCAAAGTAAAAACTCGCGATAATGCTGATACTACCTGTAACAAGATAGATCAATAGAAAGCGTAGGTGTCCGACCAGTCGTTCTAGAAAGACGCCCAATACTACAAAGTTGAGCATATTCAGCCCGACATGCAACAGGTTCGCGTGTAGAAAAATCGGTGTCACAAAACGCCAGTATTGCCCATGAGCAATTAATGTATTCTCTTTTGCGCCATAGGTCACAAGCACATTTGATAACGCATCATTGTCCTGCGCCTGAATAGTGATTGCATTGCTTGCAATGTTCGCAAAGACAGCACGCAAGCTGTTCGCTCCTACCGCAAGTGCGGCCTGATACGCTGTGAAACACCAGATGAAGACAGTGACCAGTGTAATTAGCCAGACAACCCACGTACTTTGTTGTCCTGCCTGCGCGGAAATCGCTGTTCGATAGCTACGCTCTATGCGTTGTTGCTGTGATACGGACATCTCCGCATAACCTTTTTCCACATATACCCCTTCGCGAAAAGTTTGCTCTGTATTGTATACGTGTCAGCGTCACGAATGTAGCAGGAATGAATATAGCAACAATAGGAACAGGGCACACGTGCCCTGTTCCTATTGTTGCTATCTTACTAATCCGCTCGTATGCAAAAACATAAGCAAACCGTTGAGAATAAATTGAATGGCGAGTGCCGCTAGCAGAATACCCAGGATGCGCGAGATAACGAGAATACCTGTGCGTCCGAACACTCGAATAATGCGCGAACTACCGCGCATGACGAGCCAACCCGCTAGGAGCGCACTCGCGATAGCGGTGCTGACCGCGAGCAATTCTAGCGGCTTTGGTGTGGCGAGATCGACATAAAGAATAGTTGTCGCGATAGTGCCGGGTCCGGCGATAATTGGAATTGCCAGAGGAAACACGCTGATGTCTTCGCGTGTCATAGCCTCATCCGACTCGGCCTTTGTCTCGCGTGTACCCGATTGTCGTCCAAAAAGCATATCCACCGCAACCAGGAATAGCAGGACGCCACCCGCCATATCGAATGCATAGAGACTAATGCCGAGCCGATCAAGTAAAAAACGACCGACGAGCGCGAAAAAAGCAATAATTGCCGCACTGAGCAGGGTCGCACGCGTCACGATAACTTTTCGTTGTGCCTCGTTCAGATGCGCCGTCAACCCAACAAAAACAGGTGCGAGACCAATAGGGTCGATAATCGTGAAAAATGTCACGAATGCGCTGATTGTAAAAGTAAAGAGTGCCATTGTAGTAGTCCTTGCATAATGATGGTGTTTCGCAAAGTATCCAGGAGACCGTAGGGACCGCATTCATC
>CAXTUE010000613.1:0-2963 GCA_964247355.1 uncultured Ktedonobacteraceae bacterium
ATGCATTAACTATGCTTTATAGATAAGTTAAGGCAATGTTAAATATTCCAAAAGTATAGTAGCAAGACTTAACAGACTTTCAGGTAGCAGAAAATTGATACGTACTAGTAAATACAAAGAGGAAAGGTTGCGATTGTATAGCATCCTGCCCTCTTTGTATGCGATGTATTTTAACAAGAGTTCCAATTGCCCATGTCTATAACTGTCCACGTACTATTTCCATATTGGAAAGTGAACGTATGACGTGCTGTATCGGCAGTTACATCGGGGGAAGTGATAAGTGCATATTTGTACTGAGCGCAAGCGATAAATTGCGGTGTATCAACTGGACCGGTTTGTGCTTGATAAGTGAGGCTATCAAACTGCTGTATAACATTCTTCCCTCTAAAATCGCTCTGGTTCTCATAGTAGTACCTTATTGCACTTTTAGCAGTGTCATACGAGGGATAAGGAATTGTACCCGGCGTTGGCGTATTCGTGGGAACTACCGTTGGTATAGGAGTAGCTGTTGGAGCGACCTGTGCGGAAGTAGCAGTAACAATAGGAGATGAAACAGGAGCACTCTTGTTAACAGTATTTAGCGTACTGCTTGTATGTGACTTTGGATTCACAGTAGGTAGAACAAATCCAAACACGACCAATCCTATAAGAAGTAATACACCAACAACACTCAATGGTAGTAGCAATTTAGATGTCTTACGTAGTGGAGTTGGCGGTACCGAAATGTTCTGTGCGACTGTAGCGTCTGCAAATCCTCCTAGATGTGCTGGTCCTGCAAGTACAGTATGGTCATACGCTTTTTGTGTTGGTACATGGTGAGAGGATGGGGGTGTTGAACGTGCCTGTAAAAGTGTTTGTTGTATCCTCTCTAACTCTTGTTTGACAATAGCCATACTTGCTGGTCGTTGTGTAGTTTCAACGGACACCATTTGCATGATAAGGGTCGAGAGTTCAGAGGGTATAGAAAGGGGCAAGGGTTTAAAATTGAAAAGCGGCATATTTGAACTCGGACGGCTGCCTGAAAGCAGTTGGTGTAGAGTAGCACCAAGACTATAGATATCCGATTGGGGCGTAGTTTGAGCGTTCATAAACTGTTCGGGTGCTGCATATCCCTGTGAAACATAGGCAACTGTATCTTTAGTTTGTCCTTGTTTGAACAAACGAGCAATACCAAAGTCAATCAAATAGATATTCGAGTCGGGCGTAATCATAACATTAAGCGGCTTGAGGTCTCGAAATATAATTGGAGAGGGACGTGTATGAAGATAATTGAGTACCTTCGCAAGCTGTATACCAACATTTAGCACCTCGGCAACGGGAAGGACATGCCCTACCGCCTGAGTTGTATAGCGATCTAACGTCATCCCTTCGACGAAATCCATTACCAGATATGAACGTCCATTTTCTGTAAAATGGTCGTAAATGCTGGGAAGATTGGGGTGATTGAGGCTGGCAAGTAGATTCGCCTCTTGTTTAAATTGTTCTATCGTCTCGTGTACGCGTTGCTCATCTAACCCGCTTTGACTCATTTCTTTTACGGCGACAAGCCGATTGGCAAATCGCGTATCTTCTGCCTTGTACACAGCCCCCATTCCTCCCTGACCCAATAGGGACAGGAGGATGTAGCGATTATTTAGTTGTTGTCTTGCTTTGAGGCGTCCGGTTCGTACATCTTCATGAGTCACGTCTTCCGTGGGAAGCGTGTCAGCCACCATCTTTATTAGTTCTTTGCCACAACCAAAGCAGTATTTCGCTTGTGCTTGATTGTTTTTGCCGCAGGACGAGCAGTAGATTGTGTCAAGCATACAATCATCCCTTATTCTCTATACAAATTTTGCATTGAGCATTCTATAGTTTTTATATACCAATCACTGCTTCGAGATAACTATACCTGCTCGTTGAGCTTTTGTCAAAGCTTGAAATGCTACTTTCACTCTAGGTCAAATGAACGTGTAAGACAAACAATCAACAGTATACTGCATCTACAGGCTAAGCCTATTGATGCAGTTTGCCGTTGGTTTACTTATCTCTCTTCACCGCTATAGATGCGTACATAGCTCTTATAACGTCGCTCGTCGATGGAGCCTTCGGCTACAGCTTGCCGGATGGCGCAGCCCTCTTCGTCGATGTGCATGCAGTCTACGTACTCGCATTTGCCGAGGTAGGGGCGGAACTCGATGAAGCAGGAGGCAAGTTCTTCGGGTGGGATGTTCCAGGCGGTAAGGGCACGAATACCGGCGGAGTCGGCCAGCCAGCCGCCAATTGAGAGCGGATAGAGTTGGGAGCCGGTTGTGGTGTGCTTCCCTTTACCTGTCACGTCGCTAATTAAGCCGGTGCGGACCGCCATGCCCGGCTCGATGACGTTCACCAACGAGGATTTGCCGACGCCTGAAGGACCGGTGAAGAGCGTGGTGTGGTCTTTGAGCAAAGAGCGGATATGCTCTATGCCCTGCCCTGTATGGGTACTGGTCCAGAGCACGGTATAGCCAAGATTGCTATAGAGTTCGCTTGCGTCTTCGACCTCAGCACTGCGGGGCAGATCGGACTTATTGAGGCAAAGGATAGCTTGCAGGTTGGCGGATTCGCAGATTGTGAGATAGCGGTCTACCATGCCGAAATGCGGTGCTGGTTGGGCGATGGCGAACACGAGCACGACCTGATCGAGATTGGCAAGCATGGTTTGCTGAATAACTTTTTTATCTGTTGAGCCAGCATCGCGTCGTGAGAGCGAGCTTTGCCGTGGCAATATCTCTTCGATCAGCCCGTTTTCATTATCCAGCCGCCGGAGTTTCACGTAATCGCCGACCGAGAGGCGCGTTGGAGGAGGTGTTTCATTACTATCATAGTTGTGCATACGTTCCATGCGCTTCGCGTAGTTGGGATCGAGCAATAATTTGTCGTGACGTACACGCGTATTGCTTGCGGATTTCGCGGATTTGGCTTGAGCAAAAGCTTTTTTGAGC
>CAXTUE010000614.1:0-2962 GCA_964247355.1 uncultured Ktedonobacteraceae bacterium
CCGTATTCATCACGTCCATGTGCTGGGGTGAGAGACAGAAGTGGACGTGATGAATACGGTCCCTACTAGACCGTCAAAGGACATTTGTCACTTTTTGATAGCCTCTAAACAGTGTCTTTATGCTCAAGCGAGCCGTTGAAAAAGTGCCAAATCATCTTTGACGGTCTACTACCTTGAGCATATCCACAGTATTTTGTAAAAGAGCACTACCGCGTCCGTTTGCCGGTGTGAGAGGTCAGAGGCGGACGTGATGAATGCGGTCCCTACCTTCCAGCATATCCACAGTAGTTCATCAAAATGCATTACCGCGTCCACGGGCAATTCATTGCGTATGTCCTCAACAACGAAAGCAAAAAGATCTACGCTCCTGCATACCCAATCACGTCAGCACCGCCCTGTACGCCACCAGTGTTCCAGTACATGGGGCGCTCGGCGACGAAGTAGGAGCCATCTGATGCCCCCACCGTCATGGCGATGGCACAGGAGTAGCGTGGGTCTTTGCCTGTGTTGAGCAGGTATTGTCGTACGATGGCTGCGATATCAACGGTGGCACGGGTATGCGCTTTTACGACGATTCCTACTGGCGTATAGCTGTGGCCGTAGTTGTTGAGCAGGGTGAGCGTGATCGTTTCATCGTTGCCCGTTGGATTTTGCAGAGTAAGCCACTCGTTATAGCCAACGTTTGCATAGCCTTCAGCGAAGGTGTATGAGTTGATCGTCGCGGGTCCAACCTGACCGATGATGTCGGAGCCTCCACTTGCGGTGAGTCCAAAGCCGTTACTACTGGTAATAGTGTGGCTATACTGGAAGAACATCTCACGTTGCACCACAATCGCCGCACCTGTAGAGGTTACTTCAGCAGAAACAGTACCAGCAGGAACGTTTGCGTTGACATCCCACAGCATCTGGCTCATTGGGCTGATAGCCAGTGTAACAACTTTGCTTGAGCCGTTACCAAGTTGCAGCGTGATTGTGACGTTGGCAGTTGCGTTGGCTGTGCTATCGAGATTAGAAATCGCGAGGTACTCCTGCGATTGTCCGCCTGTATAGCCCTCAGCAAACAACCAATCGTGTGATAGCGATTGCGTACCGACGACCGATGTTGCGCCCGAAACAATGCCAGCATTACCAGCAGACACGTTGCCGAAGTAGTCGGGGCGCTCGACCACAATGGGTTGCGTCGAAGTCACGACGGCTGCGACATGTGTGGGCAATCCAGCACTACTTGGAAACAGCGTACCTCGTTGTCCACTATTTAGATTGATGCTTTGTGTTCCGACAGACTGACCATTCGCATAGTAGGTAGCAGTCACGGTCGTGCTATTGCTGGATGGCGGATTTAGCGCGGTTAGAAAGGACGTGAAGCCACCATTTGTTGGAATATCGGCAAAGTAAAAGGTTTGTCCTAGATGGGTTGCACCAACTACATCACTTCCGCTATTGATACCATGCCATGAAAAGTATTGGGGACGCTCGACCACAACACCACTGCATGAAGACGGATTTACCGAGACGATAGTGGAAACAGACAGACCTGTTGCCTGCGTGTAAGGAATACCTAGATCAGCGTTAACCGATTCGGTCCAACGTGAAGCATGGTTCACAATAAACGAACTGGTTACTGGATTGCCAGCCTCAGGCAAATACTGAACGCTGACGGCGCAATTATTGTTCGGGTCGGGATTATCAATGGTCAAGTATTCTTTGAATGATGCTCCGACTCGCCCCTCAGCGAAGTACCAAACGCCACTCACGGGTGCGGATGACATCGCGTATCTACGTAGGTGCTGGTAGATAGCGAGTCCATAGCCAGCCGATGGTGTGCCATTATAATCGGTGACAAGGAGCGGATAGGTACAGGTATTGCCACGGAGCGCCCAGGAGAAGCCAACCCAGCCAATTTGATGTGCATCAAAATATGAGAGGAGCTGGTTCTCATATGTGCCATCGCAATCATACTCACCACTTTCAGCAGAAATCACTGGATAAGTTTGACTTGGTACTCCAAAGGCTGCATCCCATGTGTTAGGAAGTTTATCAGTGTAAGGATAGGGATGTGTGTCGTAGACGAGATTGGAACCGCTCAACTTGTAGGTGTTGAGTTGACTAAGGTCGTATCCCCACTGCATGCCACCAACCAGTATCAAGTTGTTGGCTCCCGTGCCCTGAATAGCGTTGATCAGGGCTTGCATTCCAACACTGGTATAGGTGAAGGATTTAGTGCAATGGCAATCGTCAGAGTACCCACTGTCATTCGTTATTGGGCATGAGCCAGTCCAACATGTCCATGTTGCTGGATGTGGTTCGTTATATGCCTCAAAGAAAACATTTGAGTAGCTCTTGTAAATAGGCGCAATCTGTTGCCAGCACGTTACACTATCGGCATCAGGCATAGCCCACGGGCCACCCCCCTGACCAGATTGACCACCGGCATCCGTCCATTGCAAATCAAGAATAACATTTACATGTAGCGCGGTCAGCGTATCAACAACTTGTTTGACAGTGTTCTGGTATTGTGCAGAAGTGCAGGGATATCCCGGCGCACCGTTCAACCAGAAGCCTTCTGATAGGGGAAGACGCACTGTGTTCGCGCCCCAATAGGTTCCAGTCGTCGTATTTATACCGGAACCAAGATAAGCAAGGTGTTGAGAGTCCAGTGGCCCTTCGCCTGAGCAGTTATATTCAAGACCATCACGTGCAATACCATGAATGATATACTGCTGTCCGTTTTTGTCGACGACAGTGTTTCCCTGTACACTATACGGTCCATTGGCGGTTGCACTATATCGTAGAGTACCAGCCATAGCAGCATGAGCATTCTGAGAGTGAGGACGCAAAAGAGGATTGAACAAAAGAATAGCTGCGACAAGGATGCCTACTACGAGTACAGATGATACTACAGTTTTTATATATGATGTCATTACTCTAATCCCTGCTTACACATATATTATATGCTCATGAG
>CAXTUE010000615.1:0-1539 GCA_964247355.1 uncultured Ktedonobacteraceae bacterium
GTAAGTGGTCCTAGTAAAGAAATGGCAATGCCTGTGAAGAACATTTGAGTTGTAAAGCGACCTGTAAAGAGGGCAATAAGAATAATCACTACAGGCACGATTGCAGCTATGCCAGCAACTCGCCATATATGATAGCCTCTAGTAAAGCCCATTTCGCGCCAATGTACGCCCATAAGACGCAATATGATAACGGGTCCAAGTATCTGGAGTGCCGACGCTAAAGCAAAAGCAACAAAAGCCCAAGCAGGCTTTCCAGAAACCTGATTCAAACTGTATGTTACCACACTAACGAAAACGATAATTCCCAGTACCACAGAAAGATGTATCCACATACGCTGACGTGAATACACAACTGGTTCTTGCCACGCCGCAATCGGTGCTCCCTGTGTGAGAGGAAATGTGAGTAAGGCAATTACCAGTGGAAAGGCAATAAGTGCTACTGTGAGTACCTGTACAATGATCGGAGTGTTAGAGGGCGACAGCACAAAGTAACCGATAGTGGCTAGAAGCCAAAGTACGCCAAACGCCCATGTCATTGGATGACGTATAATGGCACCCAATGAATCGTCAGTTGGATGAGTTTGCTGGGGTATATCTAAAGGTAACGAAGAAATTGGATTCGATTCCTGCATGGACTTCTCCTGCTATTGATAAGCTGAAATTCAAGTTTGCTTAACTGCTTGCAGCCAAGCGTGTTTCTTACAGAAAGAGTATATGCAAGAGAAGGTTGTAAGTCATACGCTAAACGGCGTATCTTTTTTCTGATGTGACCCAACTTGCCACTTATACGAGAAATCCCAGCATTTTTGCTTTTTCAACGAGTTGCAGTCTATTATGAGCATCAAGTTTACTATATATATGTTCCAGGTGTTTTTTTACCGTTGCAGCACTCACTATAAGTTGTGTTGCGATTGCTTTATTTGAAAGTCCTGATGTAGCAAGACGAAGAACTTCCAGTTCACGTGTACTCAGTGTTTCTGGTGGCAATGAAGGATGTGGGAGAAGGCGTGTGTGTTTTGCTTGTTCCAAAAGAGAGAAACCAAAAGCTGATAGTAGCGTTTGAATATATGTTATTGAGAGATTTTTAACAAGTGGATGCCGCCTTTGTACGTCAAGAAGTTCAAAGAGTAATGGTACAAGAGATGGTATTGTATCAACAAATGTGCGAATGTACCCGCTTATTTCTGCATGACTAAGTGCTTCTGCAAGCGTATGAAGTGCTTGTGGAGTTTGCTGCTGTTTGTATTGAATGAGAGCTTGTAGCGATAAAAGTTCAACGAGACTAGCATCGCGATCTGGTGCAACTACTTGTTGCAAGAAGTGTTGCACAATAGTTTCTGCTTCAGTATAGTGTTCTTGCGCAATCAAAACACGAGCGAGCGTGATACGTAAAAACTCATAGGAATGAGGTGTAAGATGTGCCGGTCTTTCGTCATGAACATGAAACTGAGAGGTACGAAACCAGCGTTCAATCGCCTCTTCATTTTCTGCTAGAAGCCAGAAACGCACCTCCTGTGCTTCTATATAAGCAGGAAGATA
>CAXTUE010000615.1:1584-1911 GCA_964247355.1 uncultured Ktedonobacteraceae bacterium
ACGCTTCCTCCTTTTGTCCTTGTGCAAAGCGTACACGTGCCAGGATCACAAGCCCTTGCCAATGCATTCCTTGACTACGATCAATTGCCTCTTGAGCATAATATGCAGCTTTTGAAAGATCATTCCATTCATATATCAGGCGGCCAAGAGTCGCGTAAATATAGCTTAGTGGAGCAATACGATCTAGTCCGTGTTGTTGTGCAAGTGAAAGTGTCTGCTGACACGTGTTGAATGTGGAGCGAAGTGAACTTTGTAGTGTGAACAATGATGTCAGGTTGCATAGTGCTTGTAAGGTGAAGTAGTGTCGCTGAGCGGAATGACTCACTT
>CAXTUE010000615.1:1921-2957 GCA_964247355.1 uncultured Ktedonobacteraceae bacterium
ACGCCTTTTTTGCCAGTGCTATATCATCTATGTGGAGGGCAGCGTCGCCCAAATTCAGGTTAACCATGCAGCGCCATGGAAGAGCATCTCCAGGCAGTTCTTTGAGAGCAAGATGTGCTGCTGCTAAAGACTCCTCGACGTTATCAGAGAGAACCAAACTCTTTAGGGCTAGAATGTAACTCTGTATGATACGTCTTTTCTCCGGCTGCTCCTTGAGTGAAGCTTGCTCGGTCTGTTGAAGAGCTTCAGGGAGCCTGTCGAAGTTGTTATTGAAAAACAAGGTAGTCGCGTAATAGAGAGAGATTTCAGCGGATGCTTGTCGCCTGTCTACTGGAAGAGTCTCGAACCATTTTTGTAGAACGAGTGTTTCTCCTCGTGTCCAAATCATCTCTTCTGCAACCATAAGAAGAAGTTTTATCGCTCTCTCAACACGAGAAGCCTGTAACGCATGCGAGATAGCAGCATGAAGGTAGTCATGCTGCTCATACCAGATGCTCGCTTTTTGATGAAGTTCAGGGAGCTTGTGTGGGTATTCCTTTTGCAATTGAGCATGTAGTGCCTCGCTAAACAAGTGATGATAGCGGTACCAATAGCCATTGTTATCTAAAGGGACGAGGAAGAAATGCTCTTGCGCAAGATGTAGTAGGAGTTCGTCATCAATATCATTGTCTAAGATTGCTGCACAAAGAGATTGATTGAGACGTTCCAAAACGGAAGTAGAGAGAAGGAACATTTGTATATGCTCTGGTTGATGGCGCAATACCTCCTCAACAAGATATGCGGCGATGTAGTGATGATTGCCATGTATAGCATCAATCCAGTTAACTTGCTCGTCATGCTCATGCCTTGTTAACGCCGCTAATTGAAGTCCAGCCGCCCATCCTTCTGTTCGAGCATTCAATGCCATCAGCTCGGCCTGTGAAATGGTTTCTCCGGTGATTCGCTCAAAGAAACTTGCTATCTCATTAAGCGTGAAACGAAGATCATCCACCCGCAATTCGAGAAGCTGTCTGCAAGCACGCAGACGAGCAAGTGG
>CAXTUE010000616.1:0-2955 GCA_964247355.1 uncultured Ktedonobacteraceae bacterium
CGGCAAACGGACGGAATGAATGCGGTCCCTACGGGTATCCAGAATATTTTGTGAAACCCCACAATCGGTCCCTACGCGAGCTTCTATGCATCGTCCTGTAAGGCGGCAAGTTGCCTCGCAAGTTGTTGCTCGTGAGCATCGGCAACGGGCAATGAAGGCCAGTAGGCATGCGCGACGGCGTTGGCAGCGAGCAAAACACCAAAGCGATGCAAACAATAGGCAACAGGATGTGTAGATGCATCTTGCCCATAACTCAAAGTTGCAATGCTCAGGCAACCTTCGGCAGGATTTGTACTGGAGATGTACTGCCAATTAATACTTGTATGTTTTTGCTCAGTTGTTGTTGGCACAAGCACACTCTTGATCGTGTTTAAAGCTGTGTTGCAGGGTACATCTAATTGTTGCTGTGTGTCCGGTAACGCAACTTGAAAAGTACGGACTACCACATGCCATTTCGTACCATCCCAGGCGACGTGTAAAGGAATGAGATGATCATAGACAACGGTCGTGCCTAGCAACTCTGGTTGACTCTGGGCAAGAACAGTGCCATCTTGCGTACTATATTCCCACGTTGCCTGCACCGTTGCGAATACGTCCCATGCGGCGGCATGAGTACGGATTTCTTCAGGAAGGAGAGGAATGGCACAAAACAAGTAGCATTCTTGACCATTGAACGTACACGGCGTACTCTCTTCTAACATCGTACTGCATATGCCATCCAACGTGTTCTCGACATCAAGCTGGTAGTGTAACGTGGCCTTTAAACGTTTTGTCGCATGCCGTATTGACTCACCTGTTGTATTCACAGCATATGTTTCCCCTGGTAGAACAGTCTCGGTCGACGCGTGTGTATCAAGTTCTGTTTGCACTGCTGCTACAAGGTCTGTAAACGCAGGACGCGGCAACTGCGCGAGCGACATAGGAAAGTGAAAAAGCCACGCACCCACGTCCTTTAGATATTGAGTAAACAAATTGAAGCGACATGTATCGGTAGTAGCGTCAAATGGTACGGTTACACTACACTGCTGTGGCACAAAAGGCGCAACGACCCAACGTAATACATGCTTGCCACGTACAAGTTTCAGAGGAGCATTGTTTCCGTTATCAGACCTGGGTGGGTACACCACTCGCTTACCATCTATGAAAAATTGGCCCCATGTTGGATTGGCATTAAAGTAAAATAATTCAACATCCGGTCCCGATTTTGGAGTTCCAGATGCTATCGGAGGGACGAGCGTCTGGACAATCCTGTTACGCATAGGCGCATAACTACTCAGCAGCACACACAAGAGTATACTAACAGTGCTCACGGTTATGAGTGCTTGTATACGGCGCTGGCGCGCTGTAAAATGACGTGTACGCTTTAAGGGTTTCGCGCTTGCGACAAATACGTTCTGGTTAGAACTATCGTCAAATTCCTCTTCACCAGCTATATCGACAATTTCAACATCAAGCTCGTTCTCTTCGTCTATGTTCATCTCATCAAAATCAAAATCGTTCTGTTTGCCCACGGGCGGTTCTTTCTATCTATGCAACTCGCATTTCTTCTCATTATAACGCAAAAAATTGAGTGTGGAGTTTCGCAAGTGTATAGCGAAACTCCACACTCTTTGTTTCTTATCTTTGCATAGGCTATGAGTTTTTGAGGCTCCACTCTCCATAGTTACCGGCACATTGGCCTGCTTTGTCTTGCACACAATAACTTCCGACGATATCTCCATTCTGCTTCACGACTCCATCAAAGAACAGAGATAGCTGCCCATCACGCTTCACTGTAAATAGGAAGTGCCGCGACGTATCTAGCACACCCGTGAACTTGCCCAGTGACGTTACTGTTATTTTGTGCAATACCTGTAAGTGACATCGACGTTTTTTGATTTGTCGTCATATCGTGGACGGTCCCGCTATATGGGTTAACGATATTTGGATATGCTGGATCAAGAGTCGGAGTAACAGCAGGATGGCCTACACTCTGTTGCATCACAGCTGGACGTTGCAGACCTATTTTGTAATAGCCAGTGCCAAGCATCAGACTCAAAGTGACCACCAGTGCAAGAAACGCGAGTAATGCAATTTCTGTCTTACTCGTGAGAAACGATTTGCGCGCGGGTACGACAATTGGTCCGGTGGTACGTTCTTGTGAGAGTACGTTCTTTACCACAGTTACTTGATGATGCGGTAAAGACGCCTTCTTCAAAACAGGAGTTTGTAGTGCATGCCAGAATTCATCAACAGTGGCAAAACGCGCATCACTGTTGATAGACATAGCGCGCTGAATAGCTTGTGCTACGTGGTCTGGTAGTGACGGTACATAGTGCTGAATCGGTATGAGAAGGTCGCCATTGTTCCCTGCTATGCTCGTTACGCGAGAGAGCGCATCTACGGGTGTATCTCCCGTGAGCAGTGTGTAAACCGTTGCGGCCAAACCATATACATCTGTACGTAAATCGGTACCAGTGGTGTACTGTTCTGGCGCACCATAGCCCGGCGAACAATGACGTAACGCCGTTGTTGTAGAGTCATAGGTGTACTCTTTTGCAATACCGAAATCCACGAGTACAGATTTCCCACTTGCCGTTGGCACGATAATATTCGCTGGCTTGATATCGCGATGAATAACTGGTAGTTCCTGACGATGCAGATAGCTCAACGCATCCACAACTGGGGAAAGCAACGTAAGGACTTGCGATAACGAGAAACGCTTATCCGATTGCTGATGACGCACTATTTCTAAATTTGCCCCTTCGATATAATCCATAATCATGTATGTATGATCGTCGTTTTCAATAGCCGAATATACATGTGGCAATGCTGGATGATTGAGCCGTTTTAGCACCTCACACTCGAAAGCAAACTTATTCTATCCTTGTCTATCAGAGTCGGTAAGCTCTTTCAAGGCATACTGCCTGTCTCCATCCTGCTCATCTTGCACTAGATAAACAGCACTAAAGCCAC
>CAXTUE010000617.1:0-2949 GCA_964247355.1 uncultured Ktedonobacteraceae bacterium
CACACTATGCCGCACATGTCGCCTACGGTCCATAACAATCAACAATTATTTTCTGACCACTATCTCGATGAGACATTACCACAGCGTCAAGATTGGCAAGACCTTCTGTCTGAAGCTGTGCCTGTCAGAAGCGAGCTTACAACTCTATTTCAGCAGTATGTACCGGGGGACAAAGAGGCTCAATTAGAGCAAGACATTATCAGACCCGTCCTGCATCTACTGGGGCATACGTTTGAGGTTCAACCATCGCTTCTCACCCCCGATGGCACGAAGGTTCCCGATTACGTGTTTTATCGTGACCAACATGATGTGAACGCAAACAAGGGCAAGAGGCTTGATGATACGTTGCTGCAAGCAGGGGCCTTCGCGGTCGGCGATGCGAAGTATTGGGATTGCCCGCTCGATATCGCTATAAAGTATAAAGGTGGCGACCCCTTTACTAACAAAAATCCTTCCTACCAGATCTCGTTTTACATTCAGCATAGCGGACTCGATTGGGGCATACTGACAAACGGGCGCAAGTGGCGACTCTACCATAGAACGACGGCGCATAAGCTTGATTCCTACTATGAGGTTGATTTGCCCGCCTTGCTGCAAACTGCTAACGAAAACGATTTTCTGTACTTTTATGCCTTCTTTCGTCGCGCCGCCTTCGACTCGCAACCCCTCGGCATAAACGCCATTTTGAAAGAGAGCATCGACTACGCGCAGGGCATAGGCGAGTCGCTCAAAGTACAGGTGTTTGACGCGCTTCGCCTGATCGCGCAGGGCTTTCTCGATTACCCGCTCAACGCTCTCACACCGAACAATTCCGACACGCTGAAACAGGTCTATGATAACTCGCTTATCTTGCTGTACCGCCTGCTTTTTGTGCTGTACGCCGAGGCAAGAGACCTGCTTTCGCTACAAAGCAGCGACCTCTATCGCGCCTACTATAGTCTTGCGTCTACAAAAGAGCAGATCGCCGAACACCTGGACACGGGAATAATCTACCGTTCCAACAGTGCCATTCTTTCTAGTAAGCTCAAACAACTGTTTGACTACATCAATATGGGCGACCCGCCACTGTACATCTCGACCTTTAATGGCGGCCTCTTCGATCCCGAACGGCATAGCTTCCTTGAACGCTACAAAGTCAGTGATGAGCGTATGCAATTGGCTCTGGACATGCTGGCACGTGTCGATAAACACTTTATTGACTATCGCGATCTCTCGGTACGCAATCTTGGTACGATCTACGAAGGTTTGCTCGAATATCACCTTGCAGCAAGTACGCAACAGAAGGGCTGGACCATTGCGCTCCTCAGCAATGACAGTGGCGAGCGGAAAGCAACCGGTAGCTATTACACGCCCGACTATATTGTCAAATATATCGTCGAAGAGACCATTGGACCACGGCTACAGGCAATCATGGCTCAAGCCTCTGATGAAGAGGCAAAAGTACAGGCTATCTTAACGCTGAAAGTTCTGGACCCCTCAATGGGTAGTGGACATTTTCTTGTCGAGGCAACCGAGTATATCGCACGATTTTTGGCGGAGTCTACCATTCAGCAGACGGACGCTGGCAGAAACCTTGCATACTGGAAGCGGCGCGTGGTGCAGTCATGTATCTATGGTGTCGATCTCAATCCGCTTGCTGTGGAACTGGCAAAACTCTCGTTATGGTTAAGCACGGTGGCAAAGGATCGTCCACTGTCATTCCTCGATCATCATCTACGTACAGGCAACGCGCTGATTGGTGCAAGACTCTCCGATATTACCACGGCAACCAATGGCAATGGCACAAGTAAAAAGAAAAAGACGCCCAAAGAACAACTCTCGCTCTTTGACGACGATATTTTTCGTCAGAACATCACCACCGCTGTTGACCTGATGTGGCTCGTCAAGGATAGTCCCGCCCAGACGCTGGAGCAGGTGAAAGAGCAGGAACATCTTTATACCACTATGCGCGAAGGGCTTGTCGATAAATATGGACAGCTTGCCAACCTGATTACCGCTACCAGTTATGGCGTCAGCGTAGATTCGACGCTCTGGAAACCGCTTGTCGATTTCGCAACGGGACGTATCACTATCGCGCCTCCACAATTCAAGCAATGGCTAGACGAGGCGCGAGCAATCGCCGAGCAACGTTGCTTCTTCCACTGGGAACTAGAGTTTCCCGAAGTTTTCTTCGATAAGTTTGGACAGGCCAAAGCGTCCGAGTCGGGCTTTGATGTTGTGGTCGGCAATCCACCGTGGATTCGACAAGAGGCGTTCAGTTCTGACAAAGACGCGCTCAAGCGGCTCTATCACGTCTATCGCGGTGGATCCGACCTGTACACATATTTCGTCGAGCTTGGCAACACCTCGCTCGCGGACGGTGGCCGTTTTGGATTCCTCATTCCCAACAAATTTGTTCGCGCCAGCTATGGAGAAGCCTTACGCGAATTTCTCAGTTCCACCGTGCAACTCGAACGTCTCGTAGACCTGGGCGATCTCCCCGTCTTCCACGACGCCATCACCTACCCCATGATCGTCCTCCCCTCGAAACTCATCAACGGAGAACGGCAAGACATCCAGGTCAAGTACACACAACTCAAACAGATCAACAAAAAAGGCATCGGCCCCGACGTGCAAGACAACGAAGTCCTGATGCCCCCTTCCGCGTTCAAGAGCGCAGACTGGTCATTGTACGGCGAAGAGGTACAAGCCATCGTCCAAAAGATGCGAGCCATAGGCACACCACTAGGAGAATATGTCAACAGAAAACTTTACAGAGGTATCCTGACAGGGTTTAATGAGGCATTTGTCATTGACAAAGCAACGCGAGACGATCTCATCAAGAAAGACATGGGGAGTGCTGAGATTATTAAGCCCTTTGTTGCAGGTGAGGATGTGAAGCGTTATAGAATAGAATTCCAAAATCGGTATCTAATTTTTACTAGACGTGGTACAGATATAACTAAATAC
>CAXTUE010000618.1:0-2948 GCA_964247355.1 uncultured Ktedonobacteraceae bacterium
CGCAATAACTATGATAACAAGTATGGCTGCACGCAATATTTGTGAAATACATGGCTTTTTCGGTGTTTTTTGGCGTCGCATCAGATTGATGAGCAGTTTCTTCGAGTGTGGACAAGGCTACCCCCTCAGAGTCCGATTCCACATTCGACACTTTTGTCTTCCGTCGTCGGTGCTGCCCTATTCCATAGAGGAGTCGCGCCCGCAAGACTTGAAACGAATAGCCTCGCCCAAGTCTATTTGCTACACGAGTCAATCCGTTCAACGACTCCGTGTAGGCGTTGGTAATGCGATGATCGAAGTAGGCAAAGATTTCATCTCCCCATTCCTCGATGGTCAGCGCAATTGGCGTAAAAGCACTCGCAACATCTGGTGTGATCTGCTCCTGCCACGTAAAGTAGCGTTGATGTGCTTCCTCCTTTGTGGCGGCGTCCCAAATTTCATAAAACGCTTCTTTCAGATCGTAGGCTTTTTTGAGCGTTGCGAAGCTGCCTGTCCAGGCTTCCAGCGTCAATCGTTCCTTGTCCTTCTATTCGCTTTTGCGCTTCTGCAAGAGAATGCGGTCATGCATCAATGTTCGGCGGTGCTTGTCTGTGAGGCCAGCGCGTACCTCTTTTCGCACACTCTCCATCGCTTGATTGGCGAGTTTTACTGCATGGAACTTATCGACGACAATCGTGACAAGCGGTAAAACCTCTCTCAGAGCCTCGCGGTACGGCTGCCACATATCAATACACACAAGGGAGATGCGCTCACGATCTGGCAAACTCAAAATGTATTTGATAATGGTCTGCTTTTTGCGATCTGCCAGGAACTCGACAGCCGTATTCGCCTCAATATTCGTAATAACAGCCCGTGGCTGATGGATGACATGGAGTTCATCTATACCCATGACGCGAGGCGTGTCAAAATGCGTTGAACGTTCGAGTTCAAAAACATAATCATGAAAGATACGTCGAACGGTTTTTTCGTGCAGACCTACTTCTTCTGCCAAAGAGAGAAACGTGCGATCATCGTTCAATGAACGACGTTGTAGAAACGTAATAAGTCGTTTGGTGCAAAAACGTTTCTCGTCTATATCTGGCAATGGCTGAAAACTCGTATGCTTACAGTTCGTGCAACGATAGCGTTGACGATCTACCAAGAGCAACACACGTTTGCCATGACTTGGTACATCGTGAATACGTTGCTTGAGGAGACCGTGCTTGAAGAGGGGTTTGTGTTTACAATACGGACAGGCTGACAAAACAAGTGTAGAGGACGGACGTGCGATTATTTCGTAGTCGTCCTCATGCTCGTTGATGTCAGTCACATCCCAGAGAGGGAGATTGAGAATGTTCAAGAGATGCTGCTCTCTGTCAGTTAATGGACGCATTTGCTGTGTATTTGTCATTATACCTGCATTACCAGTGTTTCTTCAAGGTTAGCTGTCTCCGTAATACTCTTTGAGTACTGCATAAAGCTTTCTACTCTCATCTTTATCAAGCCGTATTACTTCGGTTATTCTATCATGAGGATAGAATTTCTCAACAGCAATAGCTTGATTTTCCTCTTCCCCGATAATGAGAACAGGAGCATGTTCTTTATTTTCATCTAATTTGATACGCATTGTAATTCCTTCGTTAAAAGGTGGCCTCCGCCATGATTTTTACCGCCACATGAGCAATTGCACACATGACTTACTGCATTGAGGCACCGATCATCACATAACTTTGTTTTGACGAATGTTCCTAGCACAGCGTTATGCTTTACCCAATTCGTGCCACACTTTGGGCATTCTTTATCCTCATCCTTACCACGTTCATTGAGACGATAAATGCCTTCATTAGCAACGCGATACAACCAACCGTGATTGTCCGCATAGTCACGCGTCCAAGTGTGGTTGCATTTGTTGTTTTTGCACTTGAACATCACACGTCGTGATGGCAGTAATAGTGCCATTTGAGCAAGTTGATTATAGGTATCATAATATTTTCTATCCAGCATTCTTCTAACTCCGTGTTATATAAAATTCGGCTTCTACTGTGTAGTGTACATGAAAACATTCCCGTTGTCAACAGTAGAAGCCGAATTTTATATAAATTACAAAACATGAAAGGGAGCGGCGATTACACGGTAAAAGCCGAATACCCTATTTGTGAAATACATGGCGCAATAACTGTGATATACGATGGTGTTTCATGCTCAGTATGCTTGGGCTTTGGCTAAATAACTATGAAAACCGACACCAGGGCACTCACACGCCGCGATTAATATGGTTGAGCGTGATCAAGTTGCCGTCTTGTGAGGTGTTGGTCGGAAATGAGAAGACAGCGTTCTTCAGGAATGATGCAAGCTGCGTAACTAGCCCGATCTCCAAGAAGGACGCGATCTCGACGACATGAGTAGTCCCGTTTCATGTCGCACTAAACACGAAACCCTCAGGCAACCACTCCACTTCTCCATAGACATAACCAGAGGGGGCGTAAGAAGTAGTGCATCTGCGCACCATTTTCCCTCTTTCATGAGAAGCGTCCCATATCAACATCTGCCCTCTCGTATTCTTTTGGCAGATGTGAGAGGAGGCGGCAATACATACGGTCGTCAGGCGAAACGGACAGTGCTACGCTGCCCTCAGAATACGGGGGCAGCGTGACCAGAATACGTGCTGAACGGGTGCCCGTTCACGTGATTTCATACGTTGTCGCGGCCCTGCATATCTCACAATACTATGATGCATCTCCCGATATGCAAGTGACGAATCCTCCAGGATGCAGAGTTTTCAAGAGTTCTGTCATGCTCACTCTTACCCTGTAGCAGACCCTCAAGTAAGAAAACCGAGTTTTACGAGAGAGGGGACGTTTGTTGCGATGCCTTTTGCATTGGGCCACAATGACTAAACGGCAGAGACAACGAGCGCATCAGTGCGCCTGCAGACAAAATGAGTGTCGCGGGGAGGGTCTAATTAATTT
>CAXTUE010000619.1:0-2943 GCA_964247355.1 uncultured Ktedonobacteraceae bacterium
AAGACAAAATGGCTAATTCTATTCTATAGAACACGCAGTACAAATAGATTAGGAAAGGGCTATTCATTTTTATCGACGCCACCAATCGGTCAAAGGCAAGCTCTTGATTCGACTTTATCTCCATCATTCTTACCTCGTATTTCTTATAGACATGTTCTAAAAAGGCGTTGAATGTTGTTTTTTATCCATTATAATTCCTCATCGAATCGCTCTATTTCATGGAGAATAGAGATTCATTGAGGACGCAAACCGAAATAGGCAATAACGATCGGTACTCAACGGTTCAACCGATTGAGGTAAACTCTACAGAAGGAAACTCTTTAGCAGTTCGCACGCTTTGTGAAGCAAATGCAATGCAACAGAATCTCCTTCTGACAAAATACCTTTTTGCGCGACAAGAATGTCCTCTCTACCGAAAAAGCGTGAAGTAAACACGGGACCGCTCATATCGATCAGTAAGCCTACAATAGCCTCACCCGAGGCGAGAACACCAAGTGGATACTGCTGCATGAGCGTGATGCAGATAGTGATAGAGAGTCCTTGAGAATGGCACCCTTTGCTACAATCCTCCTCAGTAATTACAGTTCATGGTCAATTCGATGCATGTTTCTTATATTCCCCTAATTTCCTAAAAACCCCTTGCATTATCCCATATCACAGAGTATACTTACTTTCGTGATATGTTCCTCATCAAATGAAGGGGACATACGTAGATGATCGAGTGATTATCTGAACACTTTTTGAGTGCCGACCACGGGGTTGGCGTATTGTACATCAAGTGATGTACAGAAAGAGGTTACTATGCACGTCCGTTTGAATCTTTCCAACCAGTACCGTCAGGAACAACTTATTGCTACTGGCAAAGCCCTTCCACAAACCGTCAACAAAGAACTTCCCCTCGCACATCTCTCGCCCGACTCTCGCCGTATTCTTGTTTTACTCAATCCAAGCCTTGTGGATGACATGTCCCTCACACTTCCCAAAATCCCGTCTACTGGCTATGACAAGCAGGAAGAGTGGTATGCGCCCTTCGAGCCACAAACGCCAGAGGAATGGGGCCAACTGCTTACAGCATTCGGGCAAGCAAGGAGTGAGCGTGAGGAGCAGAACAAGCTTATTCGTCTACAAAAGTTGCACAACTACATTGCCAAGATGGAGCACGATTTACAGGCAACTCTCGCAGTGCTTTATCAGGAGACAAGTGTAGATCCTGTCTACGAGCAATTTGGGGAGTTGTATCAGAAGGCACAAACACTGCTAGCCCAGATACAAGAACGATATGCAGCAGCGGAAGCGGAGAACAAGCGTGTTGTCCAAGCCGAAGCAAAAGTAAAAGACGCGGATAAACAGCGTCTTGCGCGCGAGAAGGCTGAATGGATACGCGCACATGGCTCGAAGGCACTACGAGAGCGGTTCGACGCTGGCTACGACTGCCAGCGTGCCTATGTGGTCGAACGAGCCATGCACGAGTATCCTAGCTACACGGTTGATTTTAATAATGAGGCGGAATGGAAAACGCGTTCGTGTCCGGGGGATGTTGCCTTTGCTGAAGCACAGCGCGTTGGAGGCACTGTTGTGTTTTTGACGAAACAGGCATCCGATACTATTCCACAGAATGACTATGAGCATGAGTACGGAGCAGAGCCGTTCGAGCCAAGTGAGGCAGTGGTCATTAGCGGCTACTTAGGAAAGTATACCCTTGTGAGACAAATGGACTAAGGCTTTCTGCTGCATTACATAGCGACAAAAAACATGAGTCATCCCGGAATCGAAAAGATATGAGTCATCCCGAATTTTTGTGATGCTCTGTTAGCAGCGAAAGGACGCTAAGACCCGAAGAGTTGAGATATCAGGAGGCAAGAGTGTTCCAAGAAGGGGATGCGAGTCCTCCCACACTCGACTGAGTGCCCAACGGATGCGGTAGAGCGGAACGAGCATTTCTCGATACCGCTTGCCGGTCCGGTGACATTTTAAGCGCAACAGCCGTTCGACCTGCTCCGTGTAGACCTCTTCGAGCAGATGCAACAGGAAGGCATAGACCAAGACCACAATCCCCAGCAGTTTCAGTCGGTTCTCCAAGGCCCACACACGAGGACTTTCCATCGCAAGTTCACATTTGCCATAGCGAAAACTCGTTTCGATTTGCCAGCGTCGTTTGTAGATAAAGAAGATTTCCCACGCCTGCTCCTGTGTTCTCACCCGCTCATTGGTAATCAAGTAGCCGACATGCCCAGTGATGCGGGCTTTGACCACATACAACTGTCCTGGATATTTGGAGTGACGTACTGGTGCCCACCATAGATCACAGGCAACTTTGAGTCCTGTGCTTGTGTCACGAACGAGCTTGTGTGCCAAGTAATGGTCTAACAAAGGTATCCCTCCTTTGGGTACTTGAGGTACAAGTTCATTTCTCAAGCATACCCTCGGAGGGATTTCTTTTGCTAGCTCATCTTTTAAAATTTCCGGGATGACTCATGTTTTTATGGGAACAGGATGACGCACACAAGCGAAATCGTACAGCTCGGCAATTTCTACATAGGGTGGATAGCGTCGATGTTTGCTCTCTCGTGGTGGATTTTTCGGCAAGGATGGACTGCACGGTATGTTTTACCGGATGAACGTTGAACGTGAACGTGCGTAACGGAGAAGTGATCTGACCTATGAGAGAGTCTGGCATAGATCCGGCAGCAAGGAACGAGTTCTCGCCTTCACGTTTGGTGCTTGTCTATGCCAGAGTACGGCATAGAGTGAAATGGCTTGAGAACAAGCGTTACACAATGTAAACGTTAACCAGTATTACTCTATGGCGGGGTTTGATCGCTCATCTCTTCTTCACCTGTCGCGACGCTCGTTTGCTCGGCTCAACTGGCTCGGAGATGTCGTCTGGTCAATCAGGCCAGCAAGGGGCGAACCCCTCACAAGCCTCCCCACAGAGTAGGGAGG
>CAXTUE010000620.1:0-1542 GCA_964247355.1 uncultured Ktedonobacteraceae bacterium
CATCTAGCTCCATCGAGCCATCTTAGCTGTTTGCTCCTTCTGAATATGTCGAGCCTGGGACTTCCCCCACACACCCCTTATCCAGGTACGCCGGTCTTGTTCCCCCCAGAACATAGACCGGTCTCTTTTTTACCTTTCATAGTACCAATTTGGGCTATTTCTCGTTTATTTCAGGGAAGCACGAAAAAGAACATGATAGAATAGAATGCAGTTGAAATAGTTATGTTTATAATAAGTACGAACAGAGGAAATATATTTTATGATAGCATCGGGCCGACAACCAAATCCAAAAACAAATAACCGTTCAGCCATTATCGCTATTCTTGCCTTGCTTCTGTTCGCTCTCTCTGGACTCCTGACAGGCTTCGCAACGGGAACATTTTACCCTAAGAAACAAACGGCACAGCGAAACAATACGATAAACAACAATAATAAAACAAATGCTGCGGGAAACACCACAGCAACACCCGTTCAGACACAAACTCCACAGGTGACACAAACACCTGATATCCTGGTAGTAGGATTAGGCTGTCCGGGTGTGCAATACTCTGTTCAAGAGGTACGAGGCATGTCGTATCAAGTGCAGGCGCAAGTTTTAACAAAAGCGTCTGACTGTAATGGCAAGCCTTTACATATGACTGGCATCACCTGTCGGCTCTGGCTCACGAAAGACTCGAACTTTGATGCCAATATTCCTAAAGACAGAATAAAGTCAGTGGACACGCTAAAGGAACCTTTTCCTAAAGAAGAGGAGAACGCTCTTGCTTTCAGCAACACAACTCCACAGGTACAACCATGCAATGCACAAGGGCCAACGATGTGGAATTATCAACTCTCGCCTTCTCTCGACAAGGGTACGTACTACTTGATTGTTCTCGCGAATTATCAGGGAACATTATATAATTGGACGGCAAAACTGATCACTGTGACGAAAGAAGGCTAAGTACGCCCTGCACAATGCCGCGCACAAGGGCCGCGAAGCCTTGACGGGCCGCATCGCCAGTCGCAAGCACCTCAGCGTGATTGACCTCCTCGCTCTCATTGCCTGTTGCAGTGTTGGTAATCAGGCTCATGCCGAGTACACGCATACCCATGTGTCGCGCCACAATGACCTCCGGCACCGTTGACATACCAACAGCATCGGTGCCGATTGCACGTAGAAAGCGTAGTTCCGCTCCCGTCTCATAGCTTGGACCAGCAACCATCGTATACACGCCCTCATGAACCGTTAATTCGAGGTAGCGTTCGGCAATATTCTGTGCAAGACCGCGCAGTGCCGGATCGTATGCTTTCGCCAGTGGCGGAAAGCGTTCGCCAAAGCGCTCGTCGTTCGCGCCTACTAATGGATTGGCACCAGCTAGTCCTGGCAGTGAGATATGGTCGCGTAACAACATGAAATCGCCCGGATTGTAGATAGGGTTCACTCCTCCTGCCGCATTGCTCACAAGCAATACTTGCGCCCCAAGCATACGCATAACCCGTACCGGAAACGTCACGGCTTGCAACGAATAGCCTTCATAAAAGTGAAATCGCCCTTGCATC
>CAXTUE010000620.1:1590-1843 GCA_964247355.1 uncultured Ktedonobacteraceae bacterium
GACCGGCATGACCCACGACCGTCGAATGCGCGAAATGCGGAATATTGGTATAGGGAACGACAACCGCGTTCTCGATTTCGTCGGCCAGTTCGCCAAGACCCGAGCCAAGAATGAGAGCGATAGTAGGTTTTAGAGATGTTTGAGCCTGCAGAGCGTTCGTAGCCTCGATGACTTGATCATAGAGCATAATATATTTCTTCCCTCTGGTAGAACAACGGACGCCCCCACAACGGGTACCAAAAAAAAAAAAACA
>CAXTUE010000620.1:1853-2940 GCA_964247355.1 uncultured Ktedonobacteraceae bacterium
TTGTATAGTAGGGTAGCCCCTTGTGGGCGTCCGTTGTATCCGTTGTGTCCGTTGTGTCCAATTCATTTACTCTTGATTTCTTGTATGTGCCATCTGATTATACACCTGTGTCGTGGAAATATGCGCATGTCCAAGCAATTCTTGAACGGAACGCAACTCCATGCCACCTCGAATCATGAGCATAGCAAATGAGTGACGCAACATATGCGGCGTGATCTCGCTAATACCTGCTAGCCGTGCGTACCCTTTGATAATTAACCAAAAGCCCTGACGTGTTAAGCGTTCGCCATGATGATTAAGGAATAATGCCCGTTCTTCAGAATGTCTTGCCAGTCGGGGCCGTGCTTTCGTTAGGTACTGCATCGTTGTCTCAACGACTAAAGGTGGCAATGGCAATGCGCGCTCGCGACGAGTCTGCGTATTGCGACCGGGACAGACAATCGTTGCCTGCTCTTTGTCAAAATCGTCTAGCTGCAATGATACTAGCTCTGATGCTCGCATACCTGTGGCATAGAGCATATGCAACATTGCAAGGTCCCGTTGACCCGCAACAGTTCTTACATCCACCCGCTCAAATAGACTGTTTATCTGTTCTACAGTTAATATCTGCGGCAGCTCTTTAGGAATACTCGGTGCTTCGAGTGCTTCTGCTGGATTATCCTCGATACGTTCCTCCTTTATAAGAAAACGAAAAAATGACTTGAATGCCGCAAGTTTACGTGCAATTGTTGTTGGTCGATACAACTGTCCTTCGCGCATATCCTCCAGGTAGTCCACAAGTTGGCTCCGCTTTACCTGGGACCACTGCTCCACTCCATGTTCTTGTAGATAGTGACAGAGTTGCCTTAAATCATTGCGATATGCCATAACGGTATTCATATTAGTGCCCGTGCGTTCATGCTCTTTTAAAGATAACGCGGCGATGTAGTCATCTACAGTGTCTTGTAGCATGAGATACCCTTCCCATCAGCGCATTGACGGAGTTCTATAGAGGTCAATGCCCAGTTCCATACTCTAGGAACTTCGACATTATAAGTGATGCATGCAGAAGGGGCAAGTTGAGTAGGAGTGATGTGTAGAATATATA
>CAXTUE010000621.1:0-2932 GCA_964247355.1 uncultured Ktedonobacteraceae bacterium
GTGGTGGTGGGATTGCGGAGGGGAGTCTGGGGCACACGGGTGCCCTACGAGATATGTTCTTATTGGATACATTTGATGAGTCTATGTTAAGAGATGCGGAAACTGTTTTTAATGTAGATGTTGTAGGTCATACTACTCACCCTGCTGAAGGAAGCTTCACGGCTTCTGTTGAGGCACCTGAGCATTTTGACTTGTTTAAGCTACAGGACGAAGAGCCTATGGATGGCCTGGACCCAACGAAAGAGCCGCCAGCAGACTGGGAACCGGGACCTGAAGATGTCGAGGTAATCGCGGATGCTGAAGTAATGGTTGATCCAAAATGGGAAGAACTACAAGATGGCTTCGGCATCGTAGTCGCTGACTTAGAGAGCAGCCTCGACGATCCCGTTCGCATGTACCTGCGTGAGATCGGGCGTGTGCCGCTACTCAGCGCAGAGGAAGAGGTACGCCTTGCGCAACGCATGGAGCGCGGCAAAGTAGAGCGTGCCAAGCCAGAGCAAAACAGGACCACGCGTCGCTATATTAGCGAGGGCGAAGAGGCACAGCGTCGTTTGACCGAGGCTAATTTGCGCCTCGTTGTAAGTGTAGCGAAAAAATATATTGGCCGTGGGATGAGCCTACTGGACTTGATTCAGGAAGGCAACATTGGCCTCATACGTGCTGTCGAGAAGTTCGATTACACAAAAGGCTATAAGTTCAGCACATATGCGACATGGTGGATTCGTCAGGCCATTACCCGCGCCATCGCGGACCAGGCTCGCACTATCCGTATTCCAGTGCATATGGTCGAGACCATCAATCGTTTGATCCGCATCAGTCGTCGCTTGCTGCAAGAACTGGGGCGTGAACCAACGTCCGAAGAGATCGCGGAGCAAATGGAGATCAGCGCGGAAAAAGTGCGTGAGATTATCAAGGTCAGCCAGGAGCCGGTCAGCCTCGAAACACCTATCGGTGAAGAGGATGACAGCCACCTCGGTGACTTCATCGAGGATCATACTGCTCTCGCTCCTGCTGAGGCCGCAAGCCACCAGCTACTCAAGGAGCAGGTCGAGGATGTCCTGGACAGCTTGACCGAGCGTGAGCGCAAGGTGCTACAGTTGCGCTTTGGGCTTGACGATGGACGAAGCCGCACCTTAGAAGAGGTCGGAAAAGAGTTTCATGTTACACGTGAGCGCATCCGTCAAATCGAGGCCAAAGCACTTCGTAAACTACGTCATCCAAGCCGTAGTCGCAAATTAAAGGACTACTTGGACTAAATAAAGCAGTAAAAAGCGCGCCAGAGAGAACATCTCTGGTGCGCTTTTTTTGTTATCCCCATTTCAAGTAAGTGGTTATACTGAAAAGGAAATAACAGATGGGGGTCACTAGTATGCAAGCGAAAAGATATCTTCAACCTTCGGCACGCTCATCAAGAACACATATGCGACGTAATGTATTAAGCACGTTTGAAAAGCGAGAAGATGCAGATGCTAGCTGGCTTAATGATGTTTCTCCTGCATCTTCTTCGACTCAAGCACATATGGTGAGCTATGAAGACGTACCAACGATGCCACTTTCCGTTTTGTTTCCTTCTCCAACACTGCAAATGGCAGAACGGCAAGAGGAAATTCTTGACGATGATAGAACTGTCAGGTTGAACAAGCACAAAAAAGAGCAGATGATTAATATTATGTTCTCGCTTTCCACGGACGCAAAACCTGTACATTCCGTACAGATTCAGTTTGCGGACGGCACTTCCTATACCATAAAAGCTGCTCTATAAGAAGAAAATAGAATATTGATGAACTAATAAGCGAAAATTTAACGAAAACGGCTTGATTTTCACGCTTCTATAGAGTACGATAGACACAGGATAGAAGAAGTGTCATAAACTTTTCTACCCAGGTCTACGTAGACGAAATCAGAGTGTCTCAGACTGTTTCATGGATAGATGGGTCAAGACATGCAGTACACTTTTACCATTTTTAGTTCATGAGAAAGGCTTACTTTCCAATGGCCGAATACGAGCGATCCATAAAGATTAACGCTACACGACAGCAAATAGAAGATTTCGTCTCAGACGTAGCCAATTTGCCCAAGTATGTGCCGACCACAAAAAGTGCTCAACCCCAACAGGGCGAACGAGTACGTGTTCAGGGTCAGGCTCCAAACGGACATAAATATGATGCAGATGGCTATTTTCATAAGGATGATAGCAGGCACCGTCTGGAATGGGGTTCGGACGGTGAAAACAACTACAAAGGCTGGCTAGAGTTCAAGGGTTCAAGTACTAACTCACCTACGGAAGTTACTGTTCATCTTACCATTGATCCACCACCTCAAGTAAGCCAGCAGATGGCGGAACAAAAAGGTAGCCAGGACTCCGCGATTGAAGAAGGGCTAGATAAATCGCTCCGGTCAATCAAGAACCTGCTCGAAGGCACGGGCGGCAAGGAAGAAGTGCAGTAAAGCAGATTGTCTTTAAACACATGGCCGGGCAAGTATTGCTCGGCCATGTGTTTAAAGACAATCTGCTTTATTCATGTAGAGGATTGACGCCTACGGCTGTACCATAACACAACACTTCGGTGACGCCCTGCATAAGCTCAGTCGTATCGTAGCGTACGCCGATGATCGCGTTAGCACCTAGCTGCTGTGCGTGTTGAATCATGATCTCGTAGGCGTCACGGCGCGAATTTTCGCAGAGTTCGGTGTAGAGAGTGATGTCTCCACCTACAAATTGCTGAAATGCAGCACCCACCTGCCCTACAACACTACGAGAACGCACAACAATGCCACGAACGAGTCCGAAGTTACGCGCAATTTGATAGCCATGTAACTCAAACGCTGTTGTGATCAAACTGTGTTCCATAAAAACTCTCCTTATCCTGACTGAAATACTCGATGTGAGTGAAATGTGCGTAACACCACGAAGGTAGGGACCGCATTCATC
>CAXTUE010000622.1:0-2931 GCA_964247355.1 uncultured Ktedonobacteraceae bacterium
TATTAGAGCACAGGGTTGAGGTGCATACAATGCACCTCAACCCTGCTTAAGTTTTAAGCGTAAGCGAAAAGTTCATAGGAAGGATCTTTTTTATGAGAAATCATGTCCGCCTCTTTTATTCGTTTGCTGGAGTTTTTTGTCTAGTCATAACGATATTGACTATTACCTTGCACTCTTCATTTCCCGCCATATTGACTATTACCTTGCACTCTTCATTTCCCGCCATTGCACAACACTTTGTGAAGCCAGAGATAAAGAACGTTAAAGCTGTAGATTTTACCCGACTTTCCTGGGACGCCTTTTTTATGGAAACCGGGCCAGATTCACTATTCTCTAGGAGACTTTGTGATGTATCATGGTCATGCCTATCAGAGTATACATAACCATGTTTCTCAAGCATCCTCTGCTCCTGGAGCCTCACCTTTCAATTGGCAGCGTGTGATCGCCCCTCGCCTCATTCCCAGCAAATGTCCAATTCCTTCCTCTGGTAGCTATAAAGATGGAACAAATCTTTTTTGTAGCTACCTCTTAGTTAAAGAGGACCGTAAACAGTCTGAAAGCCGTGATTTGCTATTGGCAGTAGCACGAGTGAAAAGTGATGGTCCTCATCCAATGGCAGACCCATTACTGATATTGCAGGGTGGACCTGGTGATAGTGCATTAAACAATCTAAATTTTTTTGTCTCCGCAAGTCACGTCAAAGAGACTGTTGGCAATCGTGATATTCTTTTGTTAGATCAGCGTGGTACTGGGTATTCTTTGCCATCTATGCAATGCGATGAAGAAAGCAAATATTATCAAACCTCTCAGTTGACTAACATTTCACAGGAAGAGCAAATAAAAAAACTCGATGATACCATTCGTCTCTGTCGAGAGGCTTTGCAGTCGCAGTGGCATCTTGATCTCAATGAGTATACCTTGATGACCGATGCCCAGGATGTGCATGATCTTGTGAGCCTGGAGGATGTACCTCAAGTGGATATATACGGAGTCTCCTATGGAACGCGTGTGGCACTTGACGTCATGCGCTCATTCCCACAAAAAATACGAAGTGTGGTGCTTGATTCAACAATCCCGGCTCAAAGCATTGCTGATGAAGACCTCCCCAAATCAACAGCAAGAGTATTTCACCTGCTATTTCGAGAGTGTGCAGCCGACAAGACATGTAGTCAAGATTTCCCCCGAATTGAACAACGTTTCTGGCAGTTTGTAGCCAGCTTAGACAAGCAACCTATCACTATTCCAGTAACGCAATTTGGCAGTAATCAGGCGCAAAACGTCATCTTTCATGGAGCCGATCTGGTTCAAGGCTTTTGGAGCATCTTTTATTCAACCAGACATATTGAACTTATACCATTTTTAATGGACCAAGTAATGAACAAGGATTACAGCTACTTCGCCTCTATCTATAGCAGTACTCTTGCCGCAACTTCCATTCGTCTGGGTACCTATCATTCAATGATTTGCTCTGAGGATGAAGCACGAGCTTCAGATGAGCGAATTAAAGCGAATGTTCAGCAATTGCCAGTGTCGATTCAACAGTACTACCAGCTTTCTGCCGAGAATGCTCTCTTCCAGGTGTGCCGTATCTGGGGAGTCCGCCCACTTCCGTCTGATGAAGCGTTGCCTGTGAAAAGTGCAATTCCCACGCTTATCCTGGAGGGACAATATGATCCGATAGCACCTCCTGCATATGGAACCCTCGCATCGCAAACACTTTCTCATGCGGTAGAGGTGCAATTTCCGGAGACAGGTCATGGAGTGTATGTGTCGGGATTGAGTTGTCCTGTAGAGATTACCGACCAGTTTCTACAGACACCCACCATGCAACCTGATACAGGTTGTGTGAAAGACCTAAACCCTCCAGTCTTTCAAGGCAAAAGCTAACTCCCATGACTCTTTGTCCTGCGGGGATGACCAGTGTGTGTGCTGCACTTGCGTTGCAAACAGAGTCTTCCGGCAGACACGAAAGGGTCTTGGCAATCTCAAAGGCAATTTTCGTCCTCTCAATGAGACTCTCTTTGAAGACTATTTGAGAGGGCGAACCCGTCTTTTTAGGGCTAGGGTAATGGAAAGCCGCACGAAGTACAATGAAAAGTTTCGCTCAGTGCGATGGAAAGTTGACAATTACAAATGGATAGTGATAATTACATTTGTTATCCCGCATGACGGAAGCCAGCCTCTGCCATCGTAAGCGGCTGTCCTTCCGCAAGCATACCTGCGTCAACGACTTCGACGAGTACAAGTGTTGAGTCTCCCGCCGGAACTGTCTGGCGAACTTCACATGCAACCCAGCCCAGTGCGGATTGCAGAATTGGATATCCTGTCCCCGTTTTTATATGAGGAATACCCACTAGCTTGTCTGGTGCTTTCAACGCAGGCCTGCCGAGCGTTCCCGCAAGCTCACGCTGTCCAGAACGCAGCACATTGATGGTGAAGATACCACTATGCTGAATCATGGTCAGCGATTTCGCATTATTTTCTATTGAGAGCGCAAGTAGTGGCGGCTCAAACGAGACCTGCGTAAGCCAGTTGGCGGTAAATGCGTTTACCTCGTCTTTATCACTGACCATGACAACATACAGTCCATACGTGAATAAACGCAATGCTTGCTTTTTGATTGCTGCATCCATGTTCTCTTCCTTCCTACTCCTTCTATTCAAATTTAGCTAAGAGAAGAGGTAGTGTGCTACTGTCTACACATTTACCCAGATGCTGCCATTGCGAGAGCTTTCGACGGCCTTCGTGACAAATTGCATACCGCGTAGCCCATCGTAGACGGTTGGATAGCCGCCAAGAGCTTTGTTGCCCTCCTCGACTCTGCGAATATCAGCGATAATCATCTTATAGAGATTGGCAAATGCCTCAAGAAAGCCCTCTGGATGCCCTGCCGGTAAACGCGTCGCCGTCTTCGCCTCATCGCTCATATAG
>CAXTUE010000623.1:0-2922 GCA_964247355.1 uncultured Ktedonobacteraceae bacterium
CGACGAGAGTCTTGCAGCGACAGCGACCTGAGTCTTGCAGCGACAGCGACCTGAGACTTCCAGCGATAGCGACCGGAGACTCGCAACGATAGCGACCGGAAGCTTTCAACGACACAACAGCAAAGTCAACAAGATGTCTGGTAGAAGTTAGAACAACGGAATTATATATATAATTGTTTCTACTTTCAAAATCTAGGCACAGTACTCATACTGTATCCATAATATTTGTTTATTAGCAAAGGTAACCTAGATTCACAAAGGGGTAAACTGCGTCAAGTGCATCTGAGCTCGCAAACAACGGCATTGGCCCACTATGATTGAATACGTGCTATTTTTGGCGAATGGACATACTACGCTTTCTAACAATTGGAATCATTTTCGAATCGTTTCAACAAGGCTAGAACTGACGCTACAACCTTTGCTAACTGTAACATGGTGGCAGCGAAGGCTATATACAATACTGCTAAGACGAGTTCTCGATTGATTCGTGCCAGGGCAGTGGCGTCCACTCCTACGAAGCGAAAGCACCGAGCTCCGGACAGCAGAACGGGAAATATAGCCTAACAGAAATACAATTGAACATTTATAGTTGCAAACACCTTGCACAACATCACCATACTGTAAGCAGGTTTGGTTTTTTGTGGCGATCCTCATCAACTAGCTTACATCTCAGATTGAGCTGAGGCCGTGAACTTTCTGTACAGCATCTTGAAACATCTCCTCAGCTTCATGAGCATCACTTAGGGCGCGCTGAACCCTTCAAAACCAAAAACGTACGAGTTGTTAGTGCGGTGATATGTCATGTGACGAGCGCCATAAAGTTCTACATTGTCCTCAAACGCCTACAGGGCTCATCATGCGTACGTCAGTCTCAGCAGCCCACCAAGGAACCCCTTTACCGTGATTGTCATCTTCAGCCTCGGTGGACATTTTTAAACTCTGGTCAACAACATCTGCTGGCAAAATTTTCGGCTTTTTATACAAGGTGCGGGACGGAATGTTATCATTACGTGTCATACGTAACGAGAAATACTGAAACTAAATAGCAGGTTAGAATCTCCAATAAGACCATCAGTAGAAGGTAGGAGCAGGACCCACTCTAACACACTCCACACGGTCATATGGGCTCTACTTAGACATATCTTGCGGCAGCACGCCCCAGTGAGTATGGCGTTGGTGCCTCAGAGCGAATCTCCTGCATTCGCTCAGCAAGGAACGCTTGACTGGGTTGCGCTGGCCAAAGCGCCAGTACGGCTTTCCCTCGATATTCTTACACGATATTCAAAGGCTGGGGTCGATCCTTCAACGGTTGTAGCCGGCCAGGCAGTATGTTCCTCTATTGTTATGCCACCAAAAGCCCAGCAGGAAGTTCTTGGACATCTGGCCAAATTATCCACTGTTGCAATCTATGGTAACGTTGCACGAGTTGGATTTGGGTTGCAGCATATACTCTATGACTTGGTTGCTAAGGACGAAGGGATATCTTGTCTGGCACTCTGCGGGTGTCTTACACAGTCGTACGACCTCTTCTATTGTGCGCAAGTTCTTCGAGCCCTTTGTCAACAACAAAAGATGCCCTCACAGCTGGTGCCGGGGGTATTACAATGGCAAGCGCTATTGAAACCTTGTGACAAGATGTTTTCTGGTTCAAGATTTGCAAAATTGGTAGACGAAGGGTTCCGGTTTCTCTTGCTTCCGGGTGAGAGCGAAATGGTTGGACCATACGAAGCAACCAGCCCGAAGAAACTAGCCGAGGCTCTCATCCTCCTAGCTCACGTGTCAAGCCAGCGCTTAGAAAGTCTGTATATTGTCGGCGGTGTTGACTGTGCATGGCTCGCTGCAGTTGCGATATTCGTTTTTAACCTGACCGTCGACATTCAGACACAAGATGGGGAGTATCTATATCGCTCGAATTTCGGTCATCGCATTTGGAACGGCGAAGCTCAAATTACTATTCTCAAACACGCAGAAACAAGGACAAGCATGCAAGTTACTAGAAAATGCTTCACGCTTCCAAGAGGTCAAGCACTACTATCAACTAACGATCGTGTTCACGAATTTCAGATTCGCTCACCTTGGACAAGTGTCATTCAAGATTCCTTTGGAAGCATTGCACGGGATCTGCTTCAAGGTCCTCTCAGCGAGCACTTCGCAATGTTTTTAGTATACCTGGCGCATCGGCAAGAAACACATCAAGACGATAGTCGAAATCAAGGCTATATTGAAGATCAACTTCAGTGGTTGGAGGATCCTACAGACGATTTTAATACTACGCGTTGGAGGATTTCTAGCTACCAATGGCCTAATATGCGACATTGTCCGCAGAGTCCCTTGGGCAATGACCTTCTCGAATTCGCTGTCAAGCAACTTCCCGAGCTTAAACTCTGTCTTGAAGCTGTTAACTTTCGACGCGTTTCAGTATCCCAAAAACAAGCCTCAAATCATTTCCGCAAGATTGTTATGGCATGTAAGTGTCAGTTCTGTCAGAAGGTGGGAATTCCGACGCGTTTTTGCATGGCAGGAGTCGCGGTAGCAATTCCTCGTTATCTGAGAATACTCTCCATCGCCAACTTCGAAGGCCTCCTTCCTCGTCCAGCTGCACTTAGAACCAGTGCGTTTCGCGCAGTCACTAGTCGCTCGCGTCGCGGGCTTCTGGGGAACCCTGTGCACGAGGTACCTTCTTTATTTTCGGCAATTTCGACGGATGCCAAATGGGACACCGACCCACCACTGGCTTTAGCCAATGGTGGTATCTGTTGCTTTGTTGGATACCTTATGGATGTAAGTCTCGAGCCGGAAGCTGTGGCCACTATCCACGTGGTGCCTGGTCACCTTGAACATGAAGGATCAATATTTTACAGTATCCAAGAGAGTCCTCAACCACAAGTACCGCTTGAAGTGGAACGTTGGCCGGCATTCGAT
>CAXTUE010000624.1:0-2918 GCA_964247355.1 uncultured Ktedonobacteraceae bacterium
GTCTATAACGTACTAAGGTATCTGTTTGTTACATTGATAGGACTCTTACTTTTAGTTTTAGCAAATAAATAGGTTTCCATGCAACCCTCGTTTACAGGGAACGTAGTTATAAGTGATGGTTCCACGATCACAAGGAGAAGCAAGATGAGCCAGCAAGAATTTGAGCCGCAGCAAAACGAGTGGCATTCCTATATCTATTCTGATAGTGTACAAGAGCATGGGCAGGAAAGCGAAGCACGACCGTACTATTGGTCTACGCGGCCAAATACCGGCAACATGCCGAAGAATGAGCATCCCGCGAATTTTGAGAACTCCATAAGCGGTTTGCCGCCCGTTCCGCCCTACAGCTATGCAGCGCAAGACAGGGTAGCGCAACCGTCCTATCAATCCGCTCAATCTCAGCAGCAGCGTCGCCACTTCAGTCCTGATGGGGATGCAATGGAGCATGGCTACCGGCCATATGGTTCGTATAATAGGTCGGTTCCACCGTGGGCACGTCCGCAAGGTGGCAATAAGGTTGCGCGTACACTTATCTTTGTTGTGCTCGGTTTCATGCTTCTGAAACCGTTATTGGCACTGCTCGGTGCACTACTCTTACTCGCGGGAGTTGCTTTAGTTGGACTCTTTGTCGTTGGTGGCCTTGCGCTAGTTACTTTGCTCATCGTGTTTGGTATCATGGGGCGGCGTCCGTCGTTTAGTATGTTTCGTTCGTCGCGTCGTGGACGACGGTGGTAGTAGACGGATGCCCACAAGGGGAATGCCCTTGTGGGAGTCCGTGTGCATCTCATTGAGCTACCATTTTAAGAGTATTGAACAGGAATGCAAGCATATCGCTACGTTCCTCGATGATTTTGGTAGTGGGTTTGCCGAGTCCGTGTCCGGCTTTGAGTTCGAGACGTAGCAGGGGCGGTTGCTCGCCGGGATGGGCGTGTTGGATAGTTGCGGTAAATTTTTTCGCGTGGGCGGGTACAACGCGATCATCGGTGTCTGCGGTCATAATCAGCGTGGGTGGATAGTGGACTCCCTCTTTGGCGTTGTGCAGGGGCGAGTAGGCGTAGAGGAACTTAAAGTCTTCCGCGTTATGCTCGGCGTCGCCGTAGTCGGATATCCAGTAGCGACCGATTGTGAAGCGATGGTAGCGCAACATGTCGATAACGGGGACTTCACACACAACGGCCCCCCACAGATCGGGACGTTGCACGAGGCATGTAGCTGTGAGTAAGCCACCATTACTGCCGCCATTGATCGCAAGCTTTGGTGTACGAGTATATTTGTTCGCGATCAGCCATTCGCCCGCCGCGATAAAATCGTCAAAGACATTTTGCTTCTTGTCGAGCACACCCGCTTGATGCCACTCTTCGCCATATTCGCCACCGCCACGCAGATTCGCTACGGCATAGATACCCCCGTTCTCAATCCAGAGTAGCGCAACAAGTGAAAAGGTAGGGGTCAGGCTAACTTTAAAGCCACCATAACCATAGAGCAGTGTTGGGTTATTGCCATCTTTCACCAGTCCCTTCTTATGTGTCAGGAACATGGGAATACGCGTGCCATCCTTTGATGGATAAAAAACTTGTTCAGTCTCATAGTTACTCGCGTCAAATCGAATTTCCGAATCATGAAAGAGCGTTACTGCATTCGTCGCGAAGTCATAGCGATAGATGTTATTGGGGAAGAGAAAAGAGGTGAAACCGAAGAAATATTCGGTATCGCTTGCCTCTCCAAAAAATTGTGTCAGCGAACCCAATGTAGGTAGTGGCACATCTGCAAGAAACCGACCGTTGCTATCATAGTGCTTAATCTGGTGATGCGCGTCATGGAGATACACCAGGACAAACTGGTGATGTACTCTCATCGCGTAGTCGATTACGTCGTTTTGTTGTGGAACGAGTTCTTTCCAGTTTGCACGTTCCGGTGTGCGGGTATCAATCGCGATAATACGACCATGTGGTGCATTCAAATCTGTTTTGAAGTAGAAAACAGGGCCGTCGTTGTCGACAAACGTATACTCTGCATCCGCATCATCTAAAAGACGGACAAAAGGAGCGGCACTGTCAACCTCACGGTAATAGATGCGATTCTGCTGGTCGGTCCCATGCCAGACATTGAGGATAAGGTAGTTGCCGTCATCGGTCATAATTGGATTGAAGGCCAGCTCTTTGGCGTCGGGTTGCTCGAAGATAAGCACATCTTCCGATTGCGGTGTGCCGGGTTTGTGCAAGTACACTTTATTGAAGTTTGTTGCATCCTCCTCTGATACCGTTTTAGGGTCTGGAAAGCGGCTATAGTAAAAGCCCTGTGCATCGTGTCGCCATGCGAGTGAGGTAAACTTTGTCCACGAGAGTACTTCATCGAAGTCGCGGCCCTCATCGACGCGGCGTACTTTTATCTCTTGCCAATCACTGCCACTTGTTGAAGTGCCATAGGCGAGTAGTTTCCCATCTTCACTAAACGAACTATTGACGAGCGCAACTGTACCGTCAGCACTAAGCGTATTGGGATCAAGCACAAGGACTGGCTCACTATCGAGTGTGTCTTGCCTATAGAGAACAAACTGGTTTTGTAAGCCTGTATTTTTGCTAAAGTAATAGCGGTCGCCCTTTTTGCTTGGAACGGTATATTTAGGATAATCGTACAGTTCGGTGAGGCGTGTCTTGATTTTTTCGCGGCCTGGAAGTGAGGTGAGGTAGGTACGTGTTACGGCAGCCTGTGCCTCTGACCATGCCTGTGTCTCGGCGGAGGAGGCATCTTCGAGCCAGCGATAAGGGTCGGCAACTTGTGTGCCATGATAATTCTCGATAGTATTATCACGGCGAGTTTGTGGAATGTTCAAGATGACATCTCCTTGTAGGGGTCTAATTATGGTGTTTCACAAACTATCTTGGAGAGCGGAGGGGGGGGCGGGGGTAAAAAGGCGG
>CAXTUE010000625.1:0-2907 GCA_964247355.1 uncultured Ktedonobacteraceae bacterium
ACAAAGGTACGAGAGGCAATCCCTGTTCGTTTCATTGAAACTCAAAGAATATTAAATGCTAGAAAAGCAATGAAACGTTCTGAAAAACAATCAATGATACCCACTGTGACTATGTATTCCGATGAAATTGCGAATACTATCCAGTTGAAACTTGCTGAGTCCTCAGCATTATCTCAATCTCTTGACAAAACATTTCCAGTACGAGTATTTAGTCCAACGGCTACACGATACATCATGAGGAATGATGAACTTCACAGGAAGCTATCAGGACTGGAAGAGAAACGTTCCCGTCTTACAACCATTGGTTTGCTAGACCTGGACGATAGTGCAGCATTCCAAATGGAAGACGATATGGATGATAGCAAAAAAACTATGCTCTCGGTATACGTTGAAGATACAGAGAAGAAATTGGGAGTTTACGACGAAATAGCATCTAAAATAGGTTTGCTCACAGAAATTATTAACAAACGATTTTTGTATAAGAAGATGACAACCAGCAAGGATAAAGGCTTTATATTTACTACATCGCAGGGTGTTACTCTTCCCCTTGAAAGTCTGTCATCAGGTGAGCAACACGAGCTGGTGCTTTTCTATGAGCTACTTTTTAAAACTGCTCCTGGTTCACTAGTATTGATTGATGAGCCAGAAATATCGCTGCACGTAGTTTGGCAGGAACACTTCTTGAAAGATGTGCAAGAGGTAACAAGACTTAGTGATATTGATGTGATTGTTGCAACGCATTCGCCTGATGTTATTAATGGTCATAGAGATTTGCTTGTAGAGTTAAAAGGGCCTAAATAATGGGAGAGTATGGGGAGTACGTCGGTAGGGGACTGCGAAAAGCAAATAGTATCGTCAACAAAATCATCGTCACACGTCAATATCCTGGAAATGATGCTCAAGCCTTCTTGATTGTAGAGGGCTTCACAGATGAAAAGTTTTATAGGTCTTTCATTGATGAAGACAAATGCCAAATAATCGTCGCAGATGGTAAAGCAACTGCGGTAGAGGTAGTTTCACTCTTGGGGCAAGAGCAATTCATTGGCATTCTTGCCCTCGTCGATGCTGATTTTGATGTATTGGAAGGATTACCTTCGCCCAAAAACGTACTTTTCACTGACACGCATGATCTTGAAACAATGATAATTAAGTCTCCAGCATTAGCGAAAGTCCTGCGTGAGTTTGGTTCCCAAAACAAAGTTGCGACATTTGAGCAGCATGCCAAGAAAAATATCACAACAGTGATGCTTGAGAATGGTCTACGTATCGGTTATTTACGTTGGGCATCCTTGCGAAATGGACTATCTCTCACGTTTGAAGAGCTAGAGTTTGAGAAGTTTGTAAGCAAGGAAAAACTTATCCTCGATATTGCTAAGCTTATCAAAACGGTAAAAGACAAATCACAGAAACCAGGATTATTAGAGAGCGATGTGCTAAGCAAGATGAAACAATTAGAAAATGCTGCCCACGACCCCTGGCACGTCTGTTGTGGTCATGACCTTGTGTGTATCTTGTCATTAGGACTTACAAAAGCAATAGGCACACATAGCACGAAAGAGGTCACACCTGAAATAGTAGAAAAGTTGCTTCGTCTTGCCTACGAACGCTCTTATTTCGTAAAAACTCAGGTCTATCTTCTCATTCGTCAATGGGAACATGACAACACTCCTTTCACTATTTTGAGCCAAGAATAACATTTTTTCTTCCTCCTTGCCGTCTCTACATTTCCGTTTTTCACCCTCTCCCAAAGAATAGTCTTGTGTATCCAACTTGACAGAATGGTTTGTTTTGACCTATAATAATAGAACATAATTTCTAAAAGGAGCTAGAGATGAGCGAACAGGCCAACGAGTATGGGCGTGAGGAACAGAGAAAACGGAGCTTTAATCCTAACGAGCATCTAATGCAACTACGTAGTAAAGAAGGTGCCAAAGACTATTTGCCCGTTCAGTGGCGTCTCGTCTGGTTCCGCGATCAGTGTCCGCATGGCACGATTATACTGAGGAAATCGAGGTTGACCTCGACCGGGAGATGGAAGAGGAAGTGTTCGTTTGGAACAGCGAAAAACGGCGTAGCGAAAAGGTAGTCAAGCGAGCAAAGGGTTATGCGCGATATAAAGCAATCGTCACTGATGGTAAAGGTGGCAGAGCAACTGGTACTAAATCAGAGAAGGCCGCAAGCTTTCCTGATTTTATCGAAAAAGCTGAGACGGGCGCGATAGGGCGCGCACTCGCGGCATTAGGATATGGCACACAATTCGCACCCGATCTCGATGAGGCACATCGCATCGTCGATAGCCCGGTTGATCGTTCGCAAAATGGATACGAGGGCAACGGTTCCAACAGCAATGCTTCGCTGACACCAGTGCGTCCTGCTGCTATTAATGGGAACAATACAAATGGGAATGGCTCTTCGTCCACGGCGGTTGAGACGCCCAACGATGCGGGGCTGACAGTGACGGAGCAGCAGATTTCGAGCATTCGTAAGTTGAGCGAGTATCTGGGTAAGGCGGAGCCGGAGAGTCTGGCGTCGATGAGCAATCTTGAGGCCAAGAAGGTTATTCAGCAGCTTACGGCGGAGTATCGACAGAGTAAGAAGGCTTCTTGAGAAAGAGCGGAAGGTATATGGCTTCAGTCGAGTTAGAGTATGCCGAAAAACGGATGCGTCAGAAGTGGCGCGATCTGGTGATGGAGGAACAGCGCGGTGCCTCGGTGCCGGTGCTTGAGCGTATGTTTAACGCATACATGTTGGCAGTCGAAGAGTATAACCGTTGCGTTGAATTGTACTTACCTCAACATGTGGAGTACGATAGGAAGAAAAAAGCTTCGTAGGATGTAAGAGATGATGCGATAAACCAGGGCGGGGGGGGGGGGGGGGGGGGCCGCCCGCCGCCCCGCCAAAAGAGGG
>CAXTUE010000626.1:0-2893 GCA_964247355.1 uncultured Ktedonobacteraceae bacterium
GAGCAATTCGGGCAAGACGCTACGAGCCTCTAGCGCGCTTTTGGGCGAGAGGGCGATGACCATGCCGACGCCCATGTTGAGGGCGCGGTATTGTTCTTGCTTTGGAACGTTGCCAAGTTTCGTGAGCAGGGCGAAGAGCGGTGGCACGTTCCATTTATTGGTGTCGATAACTGCTTGTACGCCAGCAGGCAGGATGCGCGCGATGTTGCCCTGGAAGCCACCGCCGGTGATATGAGCCATGCCTTTGATCGTGCGTCCCCGGTCCGCGAGATAGGCGCGTAGTATAGTAATCTCGCGCAGGTAGCAGCGATGTGGACGTAGCAGGGCGTCGACGAGTGGTTCGCCCAACTCTGGAAAGATGGTGGACAAATCATAGGGCGCGAAGACGCGGCGGGCGAGCGAGTAGCCGTTGGTGTGCAGGCCACTTGAGGGCAAGCCAAGCAGGACATCACCACTCGTGATCGCGGCACCGGTGATTGCATCCTCCTGTTCGAGTGTGCCGACAATTGTACCGGCAAGGTCGAATGCTCCTGGCAGGTATACATCCGGCATCTCAGCGGTTTCGCCACCGAGCAGTGCGCAGCCGACCTCCTGACATGCGGCGGCAACACTGCGTACGATGGTCGCGGCCTGCACGGGGTCGAGCTTGCTCATGGCTAGATAGTCCATGAAGAACAGAGGTCTAGCACCCTGCGTCAGTAGATCGTTGACGGAATGATTGACGATATCGTAGCCGATGGTGTCGAAGCGTTGAGCCTGTGCCGCGATGAGCGTCTTTGTGCCAACACCGTCGGTTGAGGCGACCAGTGCAGGCTGCTGCATCTGCTTGACCCGTCTTGCATCGAAGATGCCTGCGAACGCGCCCATGCCAGCTAGCACGTCGCGTCCCTGTGTGGCGCGAACGGCGTCCTTCATCAAGCGTTTAGCCTCGTCCGCCGCATCGAGGTCAACGCCACTCGCCGCATACGATGTAGGGATTGTCGTTGTTTCGCTCTCGCTATTTTTCACATAGTCGTAGGCATTCTTGAAGAGTAGCAGGCCGTCACCCTGTCCATTGCTTCTGCCTCTACGGAGGGGATGCTGTAGCGCATTGACATAGCGTTCGGGATGCGGCATCAGTCCCAGCACATTGCCGCGTGGATTGCAGATGCCTGCCACATTGCCAAGTGAACCATTCGGATTCGCGGGGTATGATGTATCGCCCGCGCTATTCGTCGCGTAGACAAGCGGTATTTGACGTGCGGCTTGAAGATACGCGATATTGCCGCGAAAGACAAACTGTCCCTCGCCGTGTGCGACGGGGAGTTCAAGAGGGCGTTCAATGCCGCGTGTGAAGAGGCATGGTCCAGGTTGTGGTGCGAGTGTTATCCAGCGACACTCAAATTGCGCGGATGCGTTGTCGGTCAGGGTTGCCAGGGTACGAGCCTGATTTATCACGCCCCGCTCCTCTATCAAGCTCCGTTTATCTTGCGTTGACGTGTTGTTTGTCGGGGGGAGGGGGTGTGATAAATCAGGCCCGTACCCCAACTCGTTCGCTGCTGGCAATAGGCCAGCTTTGACCAGGACTTGAAACCCGTTGCAGATGCCTAATATGGGGCGTCCCTCATCCACAAATTGTTGTAACTGTTCGCCCAGATGGAGGGTTAGATTTTTTGCTAAGAGGGTGCCAGCACCAAGGTCGTCGCCGTAGGAGAAGCCGCCGGGGATGACGAGAAAGGCGTAGTCGAGCAGCGTGTCGGGTGCTTTGAGTAGAGCATTGATATGCACAAGTTCGGTCTCGAAGCCAACGAGACGGCAGGCGTGGGCCGTTTCTTTATCGCAATTTATGCCGGGGGCGCGCAGGACGAGTGCGCGGAGTGTTGAAGTCATTGATGGCTCCCAAATGCTTGTCGCAGGTCTTGTATGCTCACATGTATCATCGTATCGCTACCTTCACGTACTACGAACGTATCTGTCTGTGTGACGGTTCCGATATAGGTTACATCCGTCACGCCACTAAAACGCATATATTTCTCGAAGGTTCCCCATTGTTCCGGCGCGATTTCGACGATGAAACGCGAAGGCGATTCACTGAAGAGGCGTACAGTATTTTTTGTTTCAAGCGTTTGTCTTTCTGGCATATCCTCAACAGGAATGTATGCAAGGTCAAGAGCCACTCCAAGCTGGCTTGCAATGGCCATTTCCGCCGCCGCGACGCCAAGCCCGCCTTCTGAAAGGTCGTGACACGCTTTCACCATACCCTGACGGATAGCCTCGCCAAGTGCCTTCATCGTTGTATAGGCATGAGCGAGATCGACCTGTGGTAGCTTTGTGCCTTCGGGAGTGTCGTATGTGGACGCGGCATAGTATGAACTTAGCAGTTCGTTACGTGTTGTTCCAATAAGGTAGAGCAGGTTGCCGGGCGTTTTGAGCGACATGTCGATGGTTTGTGCCACGTCGTCGATGACGCTGACCGCCGAGATAACGAGCGTTGGCAGCACGGGCAAGCGTTCTCCACCAGCACGATACTCGTTGTTGAGGCTATCTTTTCCTGAAATGAACGGCGTCTTAAAGCCGATTGCGGCATCATGGCACCCCTTTACGGCGCGTACCAGCATGCCAAGTTGTTGTGGATCAGTGGGATTGCCCCAACAAAAATTGTCCAGGATCGAGGTGCGGGCGATGTCGCCACCGACCGCCGTCAGGTTACGCAGGGCCTCATCAACCGCATTGATTGCCATGTGGTAGGGATCGAGGGTGCCAGGGAGTGGATTAACGCCATTGGAAAGCACGATGCCAGCGCGTGTCGTTGAACCGTCCTCCAGTAGAGGTTGCAGCACGGCGGCGTCTCCTGGTCCCTGTCCCGTTTTACCAACGAGCGGTTTCAGCACCGTCGCGCCTTGCACTTCGTGGT
>CAXTUE010000627.1:0-2893 GCA_964247355.1 uncultured Ktedonobacteraceae bacterium
AGTCCATCCTGTAACATAGTGCCTGTAGCAGCGACAAAGGATATCGTGTTTACATACATTGATGGTCTCTATGCACTTAAAGCAAATACAGGCGAAATAGTGTGGAGGAACAAAAACATTCCTTTTGCTGGCGATACACGTCTAGTCGTCGCTAGCAAGAACATCTATCTTGTAACGCCTATAGTCATAGGTCATAGTTGTGGCAGTAAACTATCCATTCTACAGGCGAGCAATGGACAAGTCACAAAGACACTCGATAGCCCTGGATGCAATGGTACAGTAACTACAAGCAAAGGATTCGTCATCTTTAACAGCAAACAGAGTTTCATAGTTCTCCGTAGTAGTGACAATACAGTTGTTTGGCAGAAACAGACGGCGTTTCAGATGAACTTCCTGTTAGCTACCAGCAATGGCTATGCCTACTATCAAGGCATAAGCAACATGAAGCAGCAAGCAAGCAACAAAACGACCTACGATGAAAGCTACTACGCACTCGACATGCAGACGGGCAACATTCAATGGAAATGGACACGTAGCAATCTAAACTCTGATGGAAGTTTTGGAAGTCCTGGTGGAGGCGTGGTTGTCAATGGCAAACTCTGCTTTTTCTACATAAGCGATTTCACTAGCACAGGAAAAGAAGGCATGTTCGTCATCGACAATGGCAAGCAATCGTTCTATCCGCTTCCGAGCGATTGGCAGTCGTAGGGACCGATTTATCACGTCCTTGTTAGCGACCTGTATGCTAACAAGGACATGATAATGCTGTTTAACGAACTATTTTCTGGATACCATAGGAACCACATTCATCACGTCCGTCTCTGGCCTCACACCTCGGCAAACGGATGTGATGAATGCGGTCCTTACCTCAGATATATCCTCATTATTTCGTTAAAACGCATAATCGGCCCTTACAGATGCACATAGATGAGCGTAAACACCTGTGCCGCTTGCTGCACTGATTCAAGATCAGGTTTCTTTGATGCATCAAGCTTCACATGGTATGCACGTGCCGCACCCGAACGTTCTTGCACAAACGCTGCTAGTTCTTTAGCAGTTAGCTCTTTGTCGTCATGAATAACTTCTGCTGTGCCCTTGAGTTCTTTTCCCTGTAGACGCAAAGTGACAGAGGGGTTATCAATCAGGTTTTTGTACCATGCATGGTCGGTGAATAGCACAACAGTATTGCCACGCTTTGTATAGCCTAGTGGTGTCGTAAATGTCTTACCGCTTTTTCGCCCTGTAAATGTGAGAAGAATGAGTTGACTACCCAGTGGTCCCTGTAGTGGCGAGTGAAGCAGAAAGGCCATAACCGAGTTCATAAACTTCGATGGCCTTCTCGGTGTACGTTGAGAAGTGTTAGCTACTGCCATATATATCTGTTTTCCTTTACTATGACTCTGCTGGAACAAGTGCAGGTTTATTGATGCGCTCAAGCATCAGATCGAGAAATCGTTTGCCGCCCGTAGCGATCAAGCTCGGATTGCGGGCAAGAATACCCATAACCAGGCTCGCGTTAAAGTCACCGCGTAATGCTTGTGCCATTTGAGCAGGAGTGAGCCGTTTCATCAGGTCAAGCGAACTATCCCATTGTTCGTCGCTATAGTTCGCAATCCGCTTGTTAATCATATACGAGATATCCATATCGCGTCCAAATCGTGTACGCCACTGCTTATCAAAACGTTCCAAAAACGCCGCCGACGTATTGCCAGTCTTTACCGCGTCAGCCGCGACTCTACCAGCCATCTGCCCCGAATAGATCGCAAAACGAATACCCTCGCCGACAAGCGTTGAGCCATGACCGCCAGCATCACCCGCTAGAAGCAAGCCATTTCGAGAGAAACGTTCCAACGCTCCCTCTGATGGAAAAAGCCCCGTGTGATATTCGACAGGACTCGCGCCCTTGAATTTTTCAGTCAATTGTGGAATTTCACGCACAATACTATCGAGATAGGTGCGAGCATCATCGTCGCTATCGGGGTGCAGTACACCAACACCGAGGCGTACACGTCCGTTGCCACGTGGAAAAACCCACGCATAACCTCGTGGCGCAAATGCACTACCCATGATAAGATACAGTTCATCTTGTGGATAATTGGGAGCATACATATCGTACTCGGCCCCATAGCCATAGCGATGAAATGCCTTGCCCATGTCGGTACGTACGCCAATGTGACGCGAGAAGCCGCTTGCGTCAATCGTGACCGGAGCGTTAAACGTAAGTCGCTCGCTTTTATGATTTTTCGCAGTCACACCCACGACATAATCATTTTCCAATAGTGTTTGCTCGACGGCGTGACGCATCCGTATCTCTGCACCAGCCGCGATAGCCCGTCCCGCAAGATGCTGGTACACACCGCGCACATCAATCACACATGCAACTGCGGGATTATAGTGTAGAGGAACCTCGCGCCGTGGAGAAAGAAATACTACCTTCGTAATTGGATGATACAGATGCTCTGGAATATTGAGTGCCTTCATATCACTCACCCAACTACCGCCGCTCGTATGTACCGGATACCCGATCTCGTTCTGTCGTTCCAACACCAGTGTGCGTACTCCCTGCTGTGCCGCCACCTCAGCCGCCGCCAACCCAGCAGGTCCACCACCCACAATTAACACATCATATTCGTTCGTCATGCGATACCTTTAATCCTCTATCTTCAATTGTAGCAAGCCCTGGTCTTCGTTAAGCAGGGAGCACAAGTGACCCCTTTGTAGTTTTCGCCACCCACCCGCGCGGTTATTGGCAATAATAGCTTTGAAGAGGTTCAACAGGGCATGCTCGTTGATCGTGTCATCCTGACGGACTTGAATCGTCCGTGCTGTCAGATTACCTTGCCCCTGATTAATAATGCCCTCTGGATCGGGCGCGATGGGGTCGTAAATGAAA
>CAXTUE010000628.1:0-2888 GCA_964247355.1 uncultured Ktedonobacteraceae bacterium
TCTGATAGAAGCGTGCGCGTGCGTCAACCTCTGCTCGCGCTCCGTGAGAAAGATTGTCTATAACGATAACATCATGACCGGCATCAAGATAGGCTCTGGCAGTATGACTTCCAATAAATCCCGCTCCACCCGTAATAGCTATTTTCATGACTGGACACACCCCTTCTTCATAGAAGCAAAATATAGAATAAATAAGTATAGATGAGAGGTTTTTGTGGCCTCTAGCGGCACTACTTTGTGTCGCCTCCCTCTCTTCTTAGTATATTCCTGCTATCCATCGTTATATCTGATGCTATGTATGAGGTTATAGGCTCTTTGCAGATAATGCATGCGGTTCTGGACTTTTGCCTCGTCCTGACTTATTCCATCGCGTTGCGTCACGTAAGTGATATGAGATACTTGCCGCCTAGAAGATATACACTCAGGTTGCATCACTGGCAAAAACTCTGCCCATCTCGTACAATGTATTTACGAAAACATCGTCCTCCTATTGCCATGCAAAAGTTTGTCTCACCGTTGAACAACGCATATTCTCATCGTATCGAGTAGCGAAAGGATGTCGTTTCATGCTCACATTTTCCCCAACAGAAGAGCAAGAGGAGATACGTCACCTGGCAAACAGTGTTGCCGTCGAGCAGTTTCGCCTGGAGGCCCGTCCCTCTGAAAAAAATGGAGATATTTCGTCCGCACTGGCTCAGGTGCTCGCACAAACTGGCTTGACCACGCCCTTCTCCGAGGACTACGGTGGTCAAGGAGATATCGACGCCGTTACTTACGCGCTGATTGCGGAGGAACTAAGCTACGGCGATAGTGCGCTTGCCATGAACGTCCTCGGTTCGCTCATCGCGCCCGTTGCGGTTGCACTGGCGGGAAGTGAGGGTCAGCAGCGCGAATGGCTAACGGCCTTCTCAAATGACGAGACCGGACATGCATTACGCGGAAGCCTTGCCTTTGCGGAACGTACCGGTGGCTATGCCCTCAACGATATAACCGCAACCGCTCGCAAAGATGGCGATAACTATGTGCTCAATGGCACTAAACGCGACGTAATTCATGCTGGCAATGCTGCGTTACGTATCGCACTCTTTCGCTTAGAAGGAACAAGTGGTCTTGATGGCCTCTGTGCGTTTATCGTACCAGAACACGCTGACGGGTTACGTATCAGCGAGGATGTACAAAAACTCGGCTTGACAGCCGCGCCTAGTGCCTCGTATAGCTTTGAAAACGTTGCTGTCCCTGCCTCTTGTTTGCTAGGAAATCCAAGAAACGAGAACGTAACGCGTGTCGCTGCCCTCTACGAAATTCTACGTGCTGGTGTTGCGTGTGGCATAGCGCATGCCTCACTTGCATATGCGCGCGATTACGCGGCAGGACGTATCGCCTTTGGACGACCCATCGCGTCCTATCAAGGTATCGCGTTTCTGGTTGCGGAGATGGCGATGAAACTCGATGCTGCTCGTTTACTTGTCTGGCAGGCTGCTATTGATTGGGACCGTAACGCCGAGTTAGCGACGTTAATTCGTAATGTAGAGGCTGCTCAGAAGCAAGCACTGAAAATCGCGAAATCGGCATCTATCGACGCTATTCAGGTTCTGGGTGGCGCGGGCTATTTACAAGATCATCCTGTTGAAATGTGGGCGCGCAACGCAGCAGCAATGGAGTAGAGACAGCATGCTAAACTTTACACTCAGCAAATCGCAAGAGGCTTTCCGTGACTATGCCCATTCGATTGCGGTCGAGGAGATGCGTCCCATCTCGCTTGAATGTGATCGTAGCGAAAAAATACCGGAGTCGTTCTTTTTGAACATGCAGCAGCGTTTGTGGGGTGGCTCATCGGGACAGGCACGAATGCCAGCTTCGGACGAAGAGAAGCAGGAAAATGTGCTATCGGTCCTCTCGCAGGAAGAGATGGCCTGGGGCGACGCGGGGCTTTCAACCGCGATACCTGGTCCCGGTCTCGCGGCACCACCCATTCTTTCGCAGGGGACGCCAGAGCAGCAGGCAAAATTCCTGAGTCCGTATATGGATGGAAAGCTGCACTGGGGCGCGCTTGCTCTCACTGAACCAGGTATAGGCTCCGATGTATCAGGCATCTCGACGACGGCAGTACTCGATGGAGACGAGTGGGTGCTGAACGGCCACAAGCACTACATCACGAATGGAGCACGTGCCGATCTTGTCATCACCTTTGCCACAGTCGACAAAAGCCTTGGACGTGAGGGCATTCGTCCCTTTGTGGTAGCGAAGGGGACTCCGGGCTTCAGCGTTGGACGTATTGAAGAGAAGATGGGTTTGCGCGCCTCGCAGACTGCGGAACTCATCTATGAGAATGTGCGTGTGCCACAGGAGAATTTGCTGGCAGGACGCGAAAAGAGCAAGAAAGCAGGCTTCAAAGCGGCAATGGGTACATTAGATGCGACGCGTCCAATGGTTGGTTCGCTCGCGCTTGGCCTTGCACGTGCATCGTATGAGACGACGCAGCAGTGGGTAAAAGAGGAATTGCCCAAAGGCTTCCCGGTTCACAAACGTCGTGAGATCGAGGAGGAACTAGAGGAGTTAGGGCAAGAACTGCAAATGGCTCGCCTGCTGGTCTGGCGTGCCTCGTGGATGGCAGATAAGCGCATTCCCAACTCGAAAGAGGCGTCGATGTGTAAAGCTTATGCTGGCGCGCTTGTCATGAGGATCACGGCGGCGGGTGTACGCATTTCGGCTCCGGGCGAAAACTCGGAGGCCAAGCAATTTCTGCAGAAGTGGTTCCGTGACGCCAAGATTTTTGATATCTTCGAGGGGACCGCGCAAATCCAACGTCTTGTCATCGCGCGTCGCCTCTTCCCAGGCATCGACATTCCATAAACACAATATGCACTCATGCAGCCGAGCTGCATGAG
>CAXTUE010000629.1:0-1470 GCA_964247355.1 uncultured Ktedonobacteraceae bacterium
TACTTATAGTAAGTAGCTGAGCTATACTTACGGTGCAATCGACATATTTATCTCTACCATGATATGATACATTTGGACGACTGGTAAGAACACGTCAAACGGGGGTCAAGTTATGCGGCAAGAGAGCAGGAGAAATAGAAGTGAAGACAGCAAAACAGGCTTTTCCTAATGAGCTATTGAGTTATGAACGTGAACTGCACCATTGGACACAAGACGAAGTGGCAGAGCGTATTGACGCGCCAGATGGCAAAATGGTGGGCAAATGGGAGCGTGGCATTATTGTACCGGCACCTCACTATCGTCAGAAGCTAGAGCTTATCTTCGCGAAAAGTGGGCGGAGTCTCGGCTTTACACGAAAAGGTGAAATTCCTTTCTGGAATGTTCCCTATCGTCAAAACTATTTTTTCACAGGACGTGACTATCTTTTTCAACAGCTTCATACCACCCTATCTACAGGCAAGACCACCGCGTTAGTTCCGCCACAAGCTCTGAGTGGACTGGGCGGAGTGGGCAAGACTCAAACAGCTATCGAGTATGCCTATCGCTACAAACACGAGTATCATACTATTGCATGGGTGCAGGCGTATTCGCGTGAGGTGCTTGAGGCCGATATGCTAGCACTCGCAACATTGCTAGAACTGCCTAAGCAAGATGACGCAAGCACAACACTTAAAGCTGTAAAACGATGGTTCAGCACTCTTACACGCTGGCTCCTTGTATTTGATAATGCCGACGATCTCAGTCTGCTCGAAGATTTCCTACCTTCTCCAGCGCACGGCCACATTTTGCTTACGACCCGTGCCCGTACTACAGGTACGCTTGCACAGGCGATTGAGATTGAGACAATGGAACCGGATGAAGGTGCGTATTTTCTGTTGCGACGCGCGAAAATTGTTCCACTCGATGTTGCCCCACATGCTCTTCCCACGAAAGAGAAGGAGCTAGCAAAAGCTATTTCACAGGCACTCGGAGGTTTACCACTCGCACTGGATCAGGCTGGCGCATACATTGAGGAGACCGATTGTGGTTTAGCAAGTTATCTCAAGCTATATCAAGAGCATCGTGAGGTGCTTCTTCGGCGACGTGGCACATCCTCCACCGAACATCCCGAACCTGTAGCAACAACATGGTCACTCGCATTTGAAAAATTGCGGCAAGGACATTCCGCCGCTATCGAATTTCTCTATGCATTGACATTTTGCGCGCCAGACAACATACCCGAAGAATTAGTTACCGTTGGTGCAACCGCTCTTGGTGAGACGCTTACCTCTATCTCGAATGATGCCTTACAGCTTAATAGCATTATCGCAGAGGTACGTAAATATTCTCTATTGAGCCGCACCCCCGAAACAAGCACACTCACTATTCATCGCCTTGTGCAAGCAGTTTTACAGGCTGAGATGAGTACACAAACTCAGCGCTTGTGGGTCGAACGTGTTGTACGTGCTACACACATGGCCTTTCCAGACA
>CAXTUE010000629.1:1497-2228 GCA_964247355.1 uncultured Ktedonobacteraceae bacterium
GCCTCAAGCGTTACTATGTGTGGAATACATTGAGCAATGGCAACTCGTGTTCCCGGAAGCTGCTCTTCTCTTACGACGCGTCGGACGCTATTTACAGCAGCGCGGTCAATACGAACTACTTGAGCATATTTATCAGCAGGCACTCATGATTAGCGAGGCAACGCTAGGCACTGAACATCTTGATACGGCGAGAATTCTAAACGATCAGGGAGAACTATACTTTTATCTTAGTAAACCTGAGCAGGCCGCACCCATTTTTCAGCGCGCATTAGCTATTCGTGAAAAGCTATTGCCCAACGATCATCTTGATAAAGCCGAGAGTATCTTCAATGTTGGGCTAATCTCCATCGACTTGAATGATTATGCACAGGCAGAACACTGGCTTCAGCAAGCACTTGCTATCCGGCAAAGAGTGCTGGGGCGCGACCATGAACAAGTTGCGGAAACGCTCAACGAATTAGGCGTACTTCATTTTAGGCAAGCAAAGTATACGCACGCCAGTGAGTTGCTTGAAGAGGCTTTGCGCATTCACGAACACAATCTAGGGGAGCAACATGTCAGTGTTGGTCCTGATCGCTTGAACCTCGCGTCTGTCTATCGCGAACAAGGCAAATACGAACAGGCGAAGGCTCTGTATCAAAAAACTATTCTCCTCTGGGAGAAAGTATTGGAGCCAACGCATCCAAACTTTGCCTACGCATTCAGAGCTTTGGCGAAGCTGTACGAGAAAC
>CAXTUE010000629.1:2238-2886 GCA_964247355.1 uncultured Ktedonobacteraceae bacterium
GGTACACACAGGCAGAGACATTGTACCGGCAAGCACTTGCCATCTTTATACAAGCATTTGGTTCCGAAGACAGACGTGTGCTTCAACTACAAACCCAACTGGCAGAGCTACAGACAATGCAAAATAAGATATACGAAGAGACGAGTGTGTAATGAGAGTACTATTACAGCGCGTAAGTAAAGCAAGCGTAACGGTCGAAGAACGCATTGTTGGTCAAATTGAATATGGATTTCTTATCCTATTAGGTATTGGGCAGGACGATAGCGAGATACACGTCAAACAACTCACCGACAAAATTATTCATCTGCGTGTCTTTGCGGACGATGAGGGCAAAATGAACCGTTCACTTTTGGACAGCGGAGGCCAAGCACTCGTCGTATCACAGTTCACACTCTACGCCGATATGCGCAAGGGGAGGCGTCCTAGCTTCGTTAACGCAGCCGCTCCTGCACTAGCAGAACCTCTTGTCGAACGCTTCAAAGAGGCTCTTGTGGCACACGGCATTCATGTTGAAAGCGGCGTGTTTGGGGCAGATATGAATGTGGAGTTAGTAAACGATGGCCCCGTTACACTTTGGTTGGATAGCGAAACCGTGTAGGGACCGCATTCATCACGTCCTTCTCGCAATCAGGATGCCACCACGGACGT
>CAXTUE010000630.1:0-2885 GCA_964247355.1 uncultured Ktedonobacteraceae bacterium
ATGCAGCTATTTGGGACAAATCTTTGTTCTTTCTATTTATTTCCTAAAATAATCCATAGTGGCTCTGACACCCTCTTCAAAGTCGGTCTGAGGTTTCCAACCCAGGATACGTTCTGCTTTGGCGGGATTGAAGTAGGAGAGGTAGATATCGCCAGGGCGTTTAGGCGCACGGGTGATTTCAGGTTTGTTGCCAGTGATGTTTGCTAGCAAATTGTAGATTTCGTTGACGGAGACGGGATTGCCTGCGCCGATACAGAACACGTCGTTGTCGCCATGTTCGAGCGCGAGAACGTTGGCACGTGCCACATCCTCTACATACACGTAGTCTTTGCGCTGCTCGCCGTCCCAGTCAATACGCACTCCTTCATTGTTCAGGAAGCGTTTAGCGAAAATAGCGATGACGCCCGCCTCACCATTGGGGTCCTGACGTGGACCATAGACATTGCCATAGCGGAGTGCAGTATAGTTCAGACCATTGGCTTCGTGCCAATAGTGCAGGTAATACTCGGTCGTCATCTTAGTGATGCCATAGGGTGACTCTGGACGCTGTGGGACCTCTTCATCAACAGGATTACGGGTAGGGGTGCCATAGGTCGCGCCAGAAGAGGCAAAAATAACTTTTTTGACGCCGACACGTGTGCAGTTTGTCAGCACGTTAAGTAGACCAAGAATATTGATGCGTGCATCCAGTTGTGGATTTTGTGTCGAGATTGCGACGCTAGCCTGTGCCGCTTGATGACTCACAATCTCTGGTCGTACCTCATCAAATATATGCGTCAGTGCAGTTTCATCGGTAATATCTGCGCGATAAAACTTCGCCTTTGGATTAAGATTGTTTTCTTTCCCACCACCATGACTCCATAAATTATCGACAACAGCCACCTCATGATTTCCTGCGATGAGCTGATCGACGATGTGTGAGCCGATAAAGCCAGCACCACCGGTAACGAGTATCTTCATAATTGAAGTGTGTCCTCTCTATAAAATGTACGCCTACCAAAAGCATTATAGCAGAGGAGGTATCACACATCAAATAAGCAGATTAAGCGCGGTTTGTAGCTCGTGAGGATGAGTGAGTACGGGAAAGATGCGTAAACCTGTTTCCTGGCGCAGGCGCGAAAGAATAGTGCGATCTTCAGGATTAGAGAGCGCGACAGTGAGGGTACCTCGTTCGCGTCCGAGTGGATAGCAATGTAACTCATGCGCAAGTTTAAGCGTTACAAGCCGTTGCACCTGCTCCGGTTTTTTGCGTGGTAGTAGTGAGAGATAAGGCATACCAAGCTTGTGTGCAAGAGCAGTTAACTCATCTTCGAGCGTATGTACTTCTGTATCCAGCATAACCGTATCGTTCTCAGTTAAGTCTGACTCCATACCTGGACGAGCGTCAAAGCTATAGCATGGTTCACTCGCGGCTGCAATACATGACTGGGCATTCTTGCTTGCTTCATTAAAAGCTGCGTGGCCGATTGTCATAAAGTGTGGTTGTAGTACATTGGCCTCATGAGCATTATGAACACACCATAACAGAGCATCCCACAGGCGAGTTTCGACAATACCAGCACCCTCTATGTTCGCACTAGGTAACACAAAATAGCAGGTGGATTCCAGCAAATAGACCTTATCTGATTTACGTACAAGTTGGCGCAACGTGGAAAGATAATAGTGTTTGGAGTGTGTGACAAGACGACGTGCTACCTTCTCATCTGCTGAAAAGGAAAGCGTGAGAGTTACCAGTGCACAATGCTGTACATGAACGGAGACACTCTCTTGTATTGCAGCCGCAACGGTTTGTAGTGTATCTATGGTCTCGTAGTTATATAAACATGTTGTTGACTCGCTGCTCATCTTGTACGGCCTCCTCAGGCAATTTGGAATGAAAAATATGTTATATCTATATTAGATGAAATCTACCTGCAAACGCGGCTTGAATCTGGTTATGTTTGTGTTGAGACTTGCCAGTTGCGGTTGAGATCGTGTCATTCCTTGACGGCGTAGTGTTTCATGAGGTGCTGAAGCGGCTCAACGAGCTTGCTGATTTGGATAAGGACAAGGTCGTTTTGCTGCATAAGATCGAAGAGGAGTGTTGCCACTATCTCATCATCGCCCTGAGCCACAAGTTGTACATCAGGGATGATATCGCCAAAAATGGCGTTGGCACTATCAAAGAGCAAGGCGAAAGCTGTATCCACAGCAGTAAGCCCGGAAGGAGAGGTAAACGTGGTGGCGAATGTAAGGTGCGATGGACGCTGATCTTGCCAGTTTTGCAGAGTAGAGGAGAGGACTTCGTAAGCGTGTTGCCATTGCTCGGTTCCTACATATGTTAAAGACGCACCAGTGCTAAAGGTATCCTCGGTTGTATCAAGTGTTGCGAGTACAGATGTTGTCGTACTGAGTAACAAGTGACAATGTGACTCTATACGCTCCAGGAGAAGGAGTATGCCCTGTAGTTGCTCCCAAACGGCGTGACGATAGGTAAAGGTAGCGGAGAGTGTGGACTTCTGAAAAGTGAGGCGCGTCAAAGCGGGAAGTGTGTGCAGGTACAGCGTGTCGATGCAGTTATAAAGATGATGAAGACAAAAGACGAGCGTTTCAACATCGCTCTGTCCGGCACGGCTCCGAAAATAGTCGGGCAGACGTTGTAAGAGCACTAGCAGTTGCTCTTCCGTACTCTCTAACGTGTCGGCCTGTTCAACCTGTTGAAGCACCTCTTGCTCTAGTTTCTGGCTCGTCATATATTTGTTCCCTTCCACAACACTTCTTTTCTATACATTGTACGCAGGGAACATAATATACATGTGCAAAAAGTGGTTTACTGCTTACGAGCATTAAACCACTTTTTTGAGGACGATACTCTATTTCTAGTATGTTGCATGATGCAGGACGCC
>CAXTUE010000631.1:0-2883 GCA_964247355.1 uncultured Ktedonobacteraceae bacterium
AATAGGTCCAAGGTATGCACCGCATTCATCCCGGGCGTGTGGGCCTCGCACCCCGCCCCCGTGACGTAATTATGGCGGTCCATACGCGGGCCATTATCTAGCCATCCTTTATTTACGCCTTTTGCGGTAAAGGTGGTACAGCAGGCACATCCATGCTTAAGCCAATCACGCGCAGTTTCTTTTTGAGTGATTCCTGGGCGTAGCGTGGAGAGAGCCACGGGTCGCCGCCAGAGGCGAGAATGTTGGGAACCTGCGATGGATCGGGCATAATGGCTTCGATGGCCGTAGGCGCGTATTTGTGAAGCGCGTTCTGGACAACATGGGCGTTTGCGGCATCGTGCTGAATCATGTCGCGAAGAAACTTAACGCCAAAGACGACGTGTCGTGACTCGTCACGCGCCACAGCTGTGAAGCCACCACGAAATGCAGGAAAGAGATTGGCCTGTCGATACATCTCCAGGATGTTGCGTTGACCCGCGAGAGCCATCATGCCCTCAATGACGACATGATAGAGCGTCACGCCTTCGATGAGGTGTGCTAGCTGCGTTGGTTCGCGACGAATGCGGTCCGATACCTCGTTGAGCGCATCAACCAGGATATAGCGCAAGTTATCGTTCATGCTTTGGCTGACGAAGGCCAGTGTCTCCTCTAAGCGACCGTAGTCGATGCCGAGGGCCTCGCCAAAGAAGCGTGAGAAGAATACGGTATGGCGCGCCTCATCGACTAATTGCGTTGTGACGAACATACGCATCTCGTCGTCGGGCATAGCAGTGATATAGGGTGCAAGCGTGTTGGTGACGCACTCCTCGCCCTTGAAGAAGGCCGATAGTCCGAAGAGGCGCATACGTTGCTCCTCTGCTGGCATCTTTTGCCATTGGGCACGGTCTGGCGCGAAGTCGATGTCCTGCGCTTTCCACTGCTGGCGTTCCCAGCGATAATATAGCTCGCGGTACGTCGGGAGATGTACAAGGCCCTCGTCGATGATGTTCATCACATTGTCGATGGGCGTCTGCTGTAGCTGGGTGAGCGATGCGTTTTCGATAGGCATTTCAATGGACATTGCGTTTCCTCAACTCTTTCTTATCAATCTTGCCAATCGCATTACGGGGAAGTGCGTTCACGAACTCGATCTCTTTTGGCGTCTTGTAGTTCGCCAGCTTTTCGCGACAATAGGTCATGAGCGTCTCAGTATCGACAGGCGTACGCGTCACGATGTAGGCTTTGACCTCTTCGCCCATGCGCTCGGAGGGAATGCCGACCACCGCCGCCTCAATCACGGCGGGATGCGTGGCAAGCACCTCTTCGATATCGCGCGGGTAGATATTGAAGCCACCGCGAATAATCAGGTCCTTCTTGCGCTCTACAATGTACAGGTAGCCATCTTCGTCGAAGCGTCCCATGTCGCCCGTGTGTAGCCAGCCGTTGCGCAGTGCCTCTTTTGTCTCGTCGGGCATGTTGTAGTAGCCCTGCATGATGTTGGAGCCACGCGCCACAACCTCGCCAATCTCGCCTACGGGTAGAGGAATATCATGCTCATCGACAATCTGTAGCTCGACGCCCGCCAGTGCCTTGCCAACGGAGCCAGCCTTACGTTCCATATCGCTACCGTGTCCCGTTAAAGCGGCACTGCCTTCTGATAGACCATAACCTTCGCGTATTGTGCAGCCAAATTTCTGCTCAAAGCCTTCCAACACATTGACGGGCAACGGTGCCGAGCCACTGACGCAATACTGCAAGCTACTGGTGTCGTATTTCTCAGCATCCGGCGTATAGAGCAAGGCGACAAACATGGCGGGTACGCCCGCGAATGCTGATATATGGTGACGCTCGATTGCTGAGAGAACGGCGGTTGTATCGAAGCGCGGGTGCATTACCGCACTGAAGCCGGAGACATAGAGCACGTTTAGCGCGACAATACCGAAGGCATGTGCAAGCGGTAAAATCATAAGATGCATGTCTTCACTTCTCTGCTCATATTCCGGCCCGCGTCCACTGAGGGCATTGGCGACAAGGTTACGATGCGAGAGCATAACACCCTTTGGACGGCCTGTGGTACCGGAGGTATACAGGATAACGGCGGTATCGTCAGGCTTGCGTACGACGCCATCCAGATGCGTCATATACTGCTCTTCCTTGCCCGCGCCTTTCGCCACAACGTCCGTGTAAGCCAGTACCTGCGGTACGCCACCGAGAGAAGCATGTTCGTGCGATGCAGTCACATCGGTACTGATGATATAATGCATATCTGGCAGACCGGTGAGTGCGCTTTGCAGTAGTGGTAGCAGGAGCGCGCTGGTGAAGATTGCTTTTGCGCCAGAGTTCTCCGCAATGAAATGAACTTCAGGACCCTTTAGCAGGGGTAGGACAGGAATAATGACCGCACCGGCACGAGCTATTGCTTGATAACCAATCACAACTTCGGGTCGGTTGGGCATCATCATAAGCACACGGTCGCCGGGTTGTATGTCGAGAGTGCGTAGACCAGCCGCGAGTCTGGTTGCCTCTTTCGCGACCTCGATATTAGTGTAGGTGCGTACCGTTTGCTGGTCTTCGTAGAGGAACTGTTGGAACTCGCCGAAGCGGGAACAATTGTAGATAGCGAGGTCATACAGCACATGCAGGTCGGCGTCTGTCATGCGCTGCCCTTCCAAAACACTCAAGTTTTGCCTCCTGCCGAGAATATCCATCATTGGATGTTCTCTTCTTATCGACAACCCTCGAAAGAAGTCGTCTGTGTACACAATACAAGCGGGAGCGAGATAATCAGTATCTGTACTGTATCATGTGCTGGCAACCTTTATCAAGTTGGATCAGGACCAAGGAACCAGGGCACCCGCAAGGGGAACGCTTTCAACGGTAGGTTTTTGAGAGATACATCAAATG
>CAXTUE010000632.1:0-865 GCA_964247355.1 uncultured Ktedonobacteraceae bacterium
ATTGGCGCGGGATTGGGTGGTCTACTGAGCGCGTCTCAGCTACTCGAACAGGGCAAGCGTGTGCTTGTGCTTGAACGACTCCCTCACTGCGGTGGACGCTTCACCGCCAAAACGTTTCAAGGCGTTCAGGTGAGCACGGGTGCTGTGCATATGGTTCCGTTTGGCAGTAGCGGTGTCCTTTCACAGGTGTTGCAACGTTTGCACGTCCCCCACTACTTTTTTGATGCCGATGTCTTTGGTTCGTTTCATGTACATGGCAAGCAGTATTCAGCGCGCGGCATTCTCGGCGTCTTCAAATTCCTGGGACCTCGTCAATTCGCCTTACTGGTCTCGCTCGGCTATCGCATGTTTTTACGCCCGCTACCACCGCACGAACGTAACATTCCGTACAGCGTATGGCTGCAAAAACATATCGACGTTACCCAAAATCGCCAACTTGTAGCATTTTTTGAGAGCATTTCACGTTTCGCCTTGAGCCTCGAACTCTCTCAGGTAAGTGTCGCCGAAGTTGCCGCCATCACCAAAAATATGTTTCGCTATGGTGCTCCTGCCATTGTACAAGGCGGTTGTGGCACCTTAACCCACACCTTGGAGCAGCACGTTCTAGCACAGGGCGGTATTCTTCAACTCTTGCACGAGGTCCTGGAAATTTTACAAGAGGATGGCCGTGTCACAGGCGTACGTGTGCGTAACAAAGCCGATGGACATGAGGCTGTGTATACTGCACCAGTCGTCGTGAGCGACATCGGTCCACGCGCTACCGAAGGCTTGCTGCAAAACCAAAAAGTGACACAGGCGCAGGTGCTGAAAGCACAAGTAGCAGGACGCCCCCCCGCGCGGGGCCCCAGGCGAGAGGGGGGGGCAG
>CAXTUE010000632.1:875-2855 GCA_964247355.1 uncultured Ktedonobacteraceae bacterium
ATGTAGGGGAGACTCCTGTGGGCGTCCTGCCTTCAATACATGAAGAGGTCTCGCCACCCTCAATCCACGAAGCTGTAGGACTCAAAATACACATTCTCAGCGATGTGTCACTGATTCCGCATAAGGGTATTATGTATTGCCTCGATACACAGCGTATCGCGGGTATGGTACAGCCAACCAATAGTGAACCACAACTCGCACCGGCGGGTAAGCACCTGCTCATCAGCCATCAGGTCATTCAGAGCAACAACATCGAAGAGGAGCGTGCATTGGCACTCGCCGATTTACGCGCTATGTTCGGCGAGACCTTCGATAAGCACTGCCGCATTTTGACGATGGGTACCTATCGCGGCGAATGGCCCGTCAATCGTGTGGCGCAGGGAGAAGATGCCCCTGCCGAGACCGAGGTCCAGGGCCTCTATCTCGTCGGTGATGCTGTGAAACCTTCGGGCTATTTGATGGTCGAGGGCGTTGCGCAGAGCGTGAACCGCATGCTCGATGTGCTTGCTAAAAACGAGCATATATCACAACAACAACCCTATGTCTTGCCACCTCCACCTCGGCGTCACGCGTTACGCTGGCTCTTGCGCGCACCTGGAAACTCAGAAAAAAATAAAAGGAAACATATATGGAAAAGAACGCCCCCTACTACCTCATAACCGGCGGCACACCACTGCACGGCGAGGTAGCAATTAGTGGCGCGAAGAATGCCGTGACAAAGATGATCATCGCCTCGCTGCTGACTACTGAGCAATGCACCTTACGCAATGTACCTCTGCTGGGAGATTTTGATCTCACGCTGAAGATGTGTCAAGACCTCGGCTCACAGGTCGATGTGGACGACCACACGCTAACGATCAGTACGCCCCATATCGACAAAACAACGATTTCGGCGGAGGTGGGTGGATTAAACCGTATCGCCGTTCTGACAATTGGCCCATTGCTACATCGTTGTGGCGAGGTGCATATTCCAAGACCCGGCGGTGATCGCATCGGCCCACGGCCAATCGACTTCCACATCCTCGGCTTACGGCAAATGGGTGCGGAGATTGTTGAGGATGGCAACGAGTACCACTGTACCGCGCCGCATCGCTTACATGGCGCGACCATCAAGCTAGCATTCCCCAGTGTGCATCGCTGGCGAAGGGCGTCACCATCATCGAGAACGCGGCCTTGGAGCCAGAGATTGTCGATCTGATCAAACTGCTGCAAAAAATGGGCGCGATCATCGAAATCAAGGTTGATCGTCGTATCGTTATCGAGGGCGTAGAACGCCTACATGGTGCCAGCCATACGCTGTTAAGCGACCGGAACGAGGCGGTTTCGTTAGCTATCGCGGCCTACCTCACAAAGGGCGATATCTACCTGCGCAATGCGCAACAGGATACCCTGCTGACATTTCTCAACACGCTGTCAAAAATGGGTCTGCGCTTTATCATAGATGACGAGGGCATTCGCTTTAGCAGTGATAGAAAAACGCCGCCCGCTATCGCGTTAGAAACGGATGTACATCCCGGCTTCATGACCGATTGGCAACAACCATTTACGGTATTGTTGACGCAGGCCGACGGCATCTCTGTGGTACACGAGACAATCTACGAGGACCGCTTCGGCTACACAACCGCCCTACAGGGCATGGGTGCGCACATTGGACTCTACACAAAATGTCTTGGCGAAGTACCCTGTCGTTTCCGCGAAAAAGAATATCTGCATAGCTGCGTCGTACGTGGTCCCACACCACTACACGCCACCCGCCTGCTCATTCCCGACATCCGCGCTGGCTTTTCCTATATTCTTGCCGCCCTCTGCGCTCAGGGTGCCTCGCAGGTCTATGGCATCGAGCACATCGAGCGCGGCTACGAGCGGCTCGACGAGAAGCTACGCAGTTTGGGCGCGAACCTCGAACGCATCGCCGATAGCAGCGTAGTTTCGTAGAAGAAAAGAAAATCGTGTGGGGCGGACGACAACAGGGCAGGCGAG
>CAXTUE010000633.1:0-2853 GCA_964247355.1 uncultured Ktedonobacteraceae bacterium
TATTGATAAATAACATTTTTTATATATTCCACTGGAGACCGTCGTTCGCACTTGAGGGTAACGCTCCACACTCTCTACTACTATGAGGCGACGGTCAGCATGCCTTTGAAATACCTGCGGGGAAGGATATTTTTTGATGGATGAACATACGCGCGAAGAACAGATAGAAGAGAATGAACGTGCGCTTGTGCCTGCGGGTGCTGGCAGAGAAGAGGCGGATAAAGACGACTCCACTGTACCTGTCAAAGCTGTGAAACACGCAGGCACGCGTAGATGACGTGCATGTAGCAGATGAAGTAGACGAACCTGTAAACGAAACTCCCGTAGATGAACGTAAAGAACAGTTTTCTATCAGTCGTTCGCTTGCAGCTTTGCGACGCCAGACGCCTATTCCCGTTACATCATTAGCTGCTGAGGTGGCCTTGCGGCGCACACGAGTCAATCGTATTTTGATGCGCAAACGTCATACCGACCGCAAGTACGCAAATCACAAAACTGGTCCTCGCCTCATGATTGCGGCGGCTGTACTCTTTATCCTGCTTGCCATGCTGGTCTCCGGTGGTACAGGTACAGCGTACGCCTACTACCAATCTCAGTTGCCACTACTGAACGGCATCGCGCAACACTCACTTTTCCAGACCTCGCGCATCTATGATCGTAATGGAAAGTTGCTCTACGAACTGTACGACCACCAGCAGGATCGCGGTCGCCGTACCTACGTCAACTACAATGAGGTTTCACCTCTGCTGGTAAATGCTACGGTCGCCATCGAAGATCACACCTTTTGGACAAATAGCGGTGTTGACTATGCTGGTCTTGTACGTGCCAGTGTTGCCAATTTACAGCATAATGGTGTCGTACAGGGTGCCAGTACTGTTACTGAGCAACTCATCAACAACGAATTTTTCAATAACCAGAAGGGCAATTTGCAGGTAAAGGGCGAGGAAGTGGTGCTGGCAACGGGCCTGACACAGCAGTATCCCAAGTGGAAAATCATGGAGATGTACCTGAATACAGTCTACTATGGCGATCTAAACTATGGGGCCGAAGCAGCCGCCGAAAGCTACTTCCAGATGCAACCGAAATGCACACTGGGCAAATGTAAACCTGCTCTAAGCCAGCTTGATCTCGCTCAGGCATCGATGCTTGCCGGCTTGCCGCAAAGTCCTTCTTACTATAACCCCACGACCAATAAACCCGTTGCCATGCAACGCCAGAAACTGGTGCTACAATCCATGCTTGAGCTAGGCATGATTACGAAGCAACAGATGGCGGATGCACAGGCTGAAACCGCGAAAATCACCTTCAAGCCATATTCAGTTACACATCACATCCAAGCACCACATTTTGTGAATTATGTCATTGACAATGTGCTAACTCCCATGCTCGGCAACCGTCTCGTGGACGGCGGCTTGAACGTCTATACAACAATTGACATTGATCTGGAAAAACAGATTGAGCAACTTGTGTATGACAAACTGTACCGGCAACAACAGGATAACTATCTCGGTGTCTATGGGCCGCTTAATATCACAAACAATCTGAATAACGCAGCTGTCGTGGTAATGAATCCAAAGAATGGCGAAATCCTGGCAATGGACGGTAGTGCGAACTTCAATCAAAATACGCCGACTATGCAAGGTGAGGATAATGCAGCACTTGCTATGCGCCAGCCGGGTTCATCGTTCAAGCCTATTGTGTACGCGACTGCCTTCGAGATGGGCTGGTATCCCGCTATGATCGTGCCAGACCACAAGACGATTTATCCAGTGTGTGATACAAGTGTCGTACCGCCGAAATGTTACTCACCGCAAAACTACGATGGCACGTTCCATACACAGTACCCTATGACCATCCGTACCGCCGTCGCCAACTCGTTTAACATTCCTGCGATTGACGCTATTGAGTATGCTGGCGTTAACAATGTTGTGAACATGGCTGGCCGTCTCGGTTTAAGCGAGATTCAGAACTTGCCCGCAGATCAAATGGTACCTTCTATGGCGATTGGCTCAAAAGAGGTCACACCACTTGATATGACCAGTGCCTATGCTACGTTTGCTAATAAAGGTGTGCGTATGCCTCAAACCTCCGTGCTAGAGATCACCGACAATTCAGGGCGAGTCGTCTATAAATATGACGAGGCCCATGCAAAGGGTGTACGTGCTCTTAGTGAAGGTGTCTCCTTCCTGGTAAGTAGCATGTTGTCCGACAAGCCTGCTCGTTATCACGAGTTCTCACCTGGCAACTACCTGGAACTGCAAGATCGTCCCGCCGCGGCAAAAACTGGTACAACCGACAGTTTCAAAGATAACTGGACGATGGGCTACACGCCGTATCTCACTGTCGGTGTGTGGGCTGGCAATAGTAATAATGTGCCAATGTCACAGAACACCATCGGTATTACAGGTGCGGCACCCATCTGGAATAACGTGATGGAGCTTGCATCACATAAGTACAACTTCCCGCCAGATGACTTCGCGGTCCCCTCCAATGTGCATAAAGGTGTTGTTTCAGCAACTACTGGCCTCGCACCTCATGCAGGTGAGTCGACCGTCGAGGACTGGTTTATCGATGGTACGCCTCCGCCAACCTGCACCTACTTCTGTAATCCTAATGGCGGTGGTCAACCAATTCTACCAGGACCAATCCAACCTTAAACGTAAACCGCAAATAATGGCTGCATCTCATGCACACTCGATTAAGTGTGCATGAGGTGTCTTATTTGCACAGCGCCTTTTGGTTTACCCGAATTGTATCTCTGGTAGGGACCGCATTCATCACGTCCGTTTAGCGATCTGAGGGGCGACGACCGACGTGAAGAATGCGGTCCCTACGAGTCTGTCAAAAGTGATT
>CAXTUE010000634.1:0-2852 GCA_964247355.1 uncultured Ktedonobacteraceae bacterium
CTACTATAGACGGTAGGCAATTACATCCTCACGATGTATAGTAGGGCTAGTCCCCTTGTGGGCGTCCATTAGAATCTCTAATTCCACTAGATCGTCTAATGATTTACAACTTGTGTCATTGCCTGTGCAAAATTCCGAATGCATGATACACTATCTGTGGCGAATGCATAGTTTTCTATGTGAAGGACTGCCTAATGACTACTCTGCGTGATGTTTTGACACGAGGCCGACGTATGTTGCTACAATCAGACTCGGACCGTCTGGATACACAGGTGCTGTTAGAACATGTGCTGGGAATTGATCGTGCAACGCTCTATGCTTATCCCGAACGCGAAGTGAGTGCTGAGCAAGAACAGCAATTTCTTGCGCTCATCGAGCGACGCACACAGGGCGAACCAATTGCTTACCTACTTGGACACGAAGAATTTTACGGACTCGATTTTCTTGTGGATAAACGCGTCCTCATTCCACGCCCCGAAACCGAAATGCTTGTCGAAACCGCGTTACGCCTCGTGCGTAGTCGGCTTGCTGCAGGGGAGACTCCTCTTGTCGCTGATATCGGTACTGGTAGTGGAGCTATTCCTATTACGCTTGCTGTGGAAGAGCCTTGTCTTCCCTCTCTTTACGCAGTTGATATTTCTACAGATGCGCTTGCGATTGCGCAACAAAACTGTCGGCTTCACCATGTCGAGCAGCAAGTACATTTACTACACGGCGATTTACTCATACCACTACCAGAACCCGTCGATATATTAACGGCCAATTTACCCTATGTTGGAACCGAAGAAGTGGATGTAATGACGCGTGATGTGCTTGACTATGAACCGCATCAGGCACTGTTCAGTGGCCCAGACGGATTAGATTTGTTACAGCGTTTCTTTGAACAGGTCCGCGTATCCGAAAAGTTAAAGCCGCACGGTGTTATGCTATTGGAGATTGGCTATCGTCAACGTGAGCTTTTAGAGAAGTTATTGGCGAGTCTCTGGCCGAATGCTACCATTACTTTTCAGAAGGACTATGCCGGTTGGGACCGTATGTTACAGGTTGCGCTTTGATCGTTTATTTACGTAGAGGAATTATATTTTTATGGTTTATATATCTATGTAACTTTTGTATGACGAGCATTATAATAAAAGACAGGGGCGTTCATTGTTTTATCTACCAGTACTCTTCAAGCTTATTTCTTTTATGCGAGTCTCTATAACGCAATCATCGCTACGGCCTTTATTTGGCCTGTCGCCGCTCGCGACTCTTCTCGTTGGTGGAGTATGTGCCTTTCTACTCGCATATCTTTTTACGTTCGCCGTTATCGCTATCAGCCGCAGAGCGGGGTGGCTTGATATACCAGCCGACCGGCGTGTACATAAAATTCCTGTGCCACGGCTAGGCGGTGTCGCGATATTTTTGTCCTTTGTTGTTACATCGGCAACCCTATATGTAACCATCTATGGCCTACAACAAAAAGAGGTTGTAACCTATTGGCTCTTCCTGCTCGCCTCGTTACTTATTGTTGCCGTACATGCTTACGACGATGTGAAGGGACTTAAGCCGCTACCCAAATTAATCGCGCAAACGCTTTCAGTCCTCATTATTCTTGGTCCATTTAACGGCAAATTTAATGGTGTGTTGCTGTTCGGGTTTAGCAATCCTTTTAGAGCGACAACGGCACTGCATGGAGCCATTCCGTGGTTCCGGCAACCCGAACTGACACTTTTCATTCATCATCCTGATATCACATGGCTCGCTCTTCCCGCTGTGCTGTTCACATGGTTCTGGATGGTCGGCATGATGAATACTGTCAATTTTATTGATGGCTTAGACGGCCTTGCAACGGGTGTTGTTGGCGTCACCGGTGTCTTTATCACCATCATTAGCTGGATGCTTGGACAACAGAGTATTGCGATTCTCGCCGCGATCTTCACAGGAGCAACGTTAGGTTTCTTGCTCCACAACTGGAATCCGGCGAAGATTTTTATGGGCGACACTGGCTCGCAGTTTCTGGGCCTTGGTCTTGCTGTGCTCTCGATCATCGGCGGGGCCAAAATTGCATTAGCATTGATGGTCCTCGGTATTCCTATTCTCGATGTTGCGGTCGTGGCGATCAATCGTATTCGGCGTGGGCAACATCCCCTGCACTACGACAAAACGCACCTGCACCATCGCTTCCTCGCGACGGGTTTGAGTGTGCGTCAAATATGTTATGTTATGTACGGCCTGACCATCGTCTTTGGCATACTGGATTTGCTTAGTGCCCGTATTTACAAACTGCTTGATATTGCATTTGTGGGTTTAACTCTCATAGGGCTAATCGTATGGATGGATTACCGACAGCGCAAACGCGGTATACATATCAAGCTGGATGGGCCTGATCCGAAGCCGAAAACGGGTGGAACAAACAACATAACCGAGGAGAGAGTTAATAAGGTAACAGAGTATGGAGCTGAGAGAGTGAAGCAATAAAACTCTTAAACTCTTTCAGCCTCTTGACTTTTAGAATATTTACGGTTACACTAGTTATAGGTCAATAACTTAAAAGAAAAAGGTGTATGAAGTCAAAGGATGAGCACAAAAGGACACGAGAACGAAGAGAGTTCCGAGAAGTAGGAGAAACACGCCGATTACTGCTGCAGGCTGCTCAAGGTCTATTCTCGACGTATGGGTATCGAGCGGTTAGTACGAAGCAGATTGCGGAAGCCTGTGGTATTACGCAACCAGCCCTTTACAAACATTTTTCGGATAAGCAAGACCTCTATGTAGCAATGGTGTTAGAGACGCTTGCACCAGTAAAAACTGCACTTGAAAGAATTGCTCAACGTTCACTTCCAGTAAATGAACGTTTGCGGCTCGTTGCT
>CAXTUE010000635.1:0-2837 GCA_964247355.1 uncultured Ktedonobacteraceae bacterium
TGTTTTTGAAGCACTCGCTCAAATTGTTGTTGCCCATCACGAGCGCTGGGATGGGTGTGGCTACCCAAAGAAGCTTGCGGGAACAGCAATTCCGCTTGTCGCACGTATCCTGACTGTTGTCGACTCCTTTGATGCTATGACCACAGAACGTGTCTACAGTAGACCAATGACAACAGATGCAGCTTGTGCTGAACTACAACGTTGTGCTGGCAGCCAGTACGATCCCGCAGTTGTAGATGCTTTCCTACAAGCTCTTCTTGCAATTGATAATGGCGTCTCTACCTTGTCCATGTTACAGGAGCAGGACACGAAAAACTTGATGCAAGATACCGTATCAACCGCTCTCGCTATGTAATCGAGCGAAAAAGCTTTCCGCGCTAAAATAAGACAGTGTAGAGTATGGCAACGGCATCACATTTCTTTTCGCATCATCGCTCGCACAAGACGAATCTCATCGAACGAATAATCGTCACCAAGAAAATCTTTGAGTGGTCTTAACGCACCATCGCCGAGTTGCTCTATGGCGTCCACGATGTTTTGATAGTGACTTTCTGGTATTAATGGAGCAATATCTATTGTCTCACCTAGCTCGATCAACTCGGCGAGATGATTGGTGATGGTGCTTGTCGTTAAACCCCGTTCGTTCGCAATCTGCTCGATACTCTTGCCTTGCTCGTTTAGTGTGAGTGTTTGTAGACGCGAGTGTGGCATCTGCACAGGCGGTGGTTTGACGATGGCACTCTTCTTTGGTGCGATAGCAGCCATCTGCTCCATTGGAATGTTATGCAGTTCGCAATAGGCGCGAATCTCTTCGGTAAAGGGGGTGAAGTATGCTTCTACCTTACTACTGCCGACGCCCGAAATCTGTAAGAATTGTTCCTGTGTTTGTGGACGCTGTTGAGCCATGCCGCGCAATGCAGTATCAGAGAAGATGACATAGGGTGGAACGCCTGAAGCGTCGGCAATCTGTTTGCGCAGGTTACGCAGGTGCTGGAAGAGGCGCGAGCTTTGTGGATCGAGCACCTCGAAATCGGCCCTGACCCGCTCCTCTTTCTTGACTTCTCTCTGTATAACGGGCATTTCAAAGGTACACTGTTTGCGCAGAATATCGCGTGAACGGGTATTGAGGCGCAGAATCGAAAACTCGGTCGCGACATCCAGAAACCCCTGTTGAAGTAGTGCATGACCAAGCCGCTTCCACTCCTCGACGCTAGAGTCTTTGCCGATGCCATAGGTCGAAAGCTGGTCATGGTTGAAATCACGAATCTTTTTGTTGTTCGAGCCACGCAATACGTCGATGACGTGCGTCATGCCAAAACGCTGTTCGGTACGCCCAACACACGAAAGGAATTTCTGCGCGTCAATGGTACGGTCTTCCATCTCAACGGGGGCAAAGGCACGCAAGCAATTATCGCAGTTGCCGCAATTCTCCTCTTGCCATACCTCACCAAAGTAGCCCAGTAAAATACGACGGCGACAATCACGACTATCGCAGTAGGCTGAAACCTGATTAAGCTGCTGACGCGCAACAAGCTGTTCTTGCTCGCTCGGCTTCTGGTCAATAATAAACTCTACGCGAATGCGGTCGCTGTAAGTGTAGTAGAGAATACACTGCGCGGGCTGACCATCACGTCCAGCGCGCCCCGATTCCTGATAATAGCCTTCGAGACTGCGCGGCAGGTCGTAGTGAATGACGGCGCGCACATCTGGCTTGCCAATGCCCATGCCAAAGGCGATGGTTGCCACCAGCACAGCCACATCGTCGCGAATGAAGCGCGACTGATTTTCCGCGCGTTGCTCGTTGGTCATGCCAGCGTGATAGGGCAGGGCGCGAACGCCATCGCGTTGCAGTGCCTCGCTGACCATATCAACGGTTTTGCGTGTCTGGCAATAGATAATCACGGGTGCATCGGGCATAGTGCGCAAAAATTCAACAATTTCGCCGTAGGATGCTTTACTTTTCTGATGCACTTCGTAGGTGAGGTTGGGACGATTGAAGCTGGCAATATGAATATGAGGATCGCGCAGTCGAAGCTGAGTGAGTATATCTTCGCGTACTCGCTCGGTTGCGGTCGCGGTCAGAGCTTGCATTGGTACAGTCGGGAAATGGTCGCGCATTCTGCCGATTTGCCGGTACTCTGGGCGAAAGTCGTGGCCCCATTCGCTGACGCAGTGGGCCTCATCGACCGCCATCAATGAGATGCCGACATTATCATGTGTATGCTCTAACAGAGATAAGAAACTGTCACTCATCAAACGTTCGGGAGCGACGTAGACCAGTTTGAGGTCGCCGTTGAGCAATGCGCGCTCGCGCCGTGAGCGTTCAACCGAGCCAAGCGTACTATTGATATAGGTTGCCGCGATACCGTTTGCTGTTAGACGATCAACCTGATCTTGCATGAGCGCGATCAGTGGCGAAATAACAACCGTGACCCCCGGCAGCATCAGCGCGGGCAACTGGTAAGTTAGCGATTTGCCGCCGCCCGTTGGCATAAGAATAAGTGCGTCGCGTCCCGCCAGCATCTGCTCGACGACATCCTGTTGCCCCGGCAAAAAGGCATCATGCCCAAAGTATTGTTTAAGTGTCTCATGCGTAGTATTCAACTTGCGATATTTCCTCATAGATAGAGTGACTGCACCGCCAGCTATTGTAACGCATAATTGAATATGGAGCAACAAACGTGCAAGTACACCCAGAGCCTTTCGCTTACCCGAATTGCATCTTTCTCAGGAGATGTGTGAGGGACGGACGCTTACAAGGAGACTAACTCTGCCATACACAAGTACCTGTATATGGCAGAGTTAGTCTCCTTGTGAGTGTCCATCCTATAATTACT
>CAXTUE010000636.1:0-2830 GCA_964247355.1 uncultured Ktedonobacteraceae bacterium
AAAATAGCCTTATTCTCTTGACCCTACGGAATACCCCCCCTATACTAGATGTTATACGTTATGTACAATATGATACATTATGTCTCATAATTTGAGAGATACAGAGCTATCTCCAATGACGAAAAGATGAGTTCTTTTCAAAAGGATGCGACAATGACAGTGCATTCTAACCTATATAGATATGACGCAATTTCCCATCTTCTAACAAAACCGCTTGTCAGAAACTCGCTGGAGAGTAGATGTTTAGGACAATTAACAAGTTGACAATAACATCAGTATAAACACAGCGAAACGAGAGGCAAATTTGGCAATAAATTCATTAAAAACAAACCTAAACTTTAGACAATTTTGTAAATAATTGCGCCTCTCTTCCCGCTTCTCAAGCGGCCTAAAGACATTTGACATACACCCGTATTTATGGTATACTTAGAACAAGATTTCAATGTACTTCGTACACTAAGTAGGAACCGATTTATCACGTCCTTGTCGGGTATTGAAACGTCTAAAGGACGCGATAGATCGGTCCCTACAACCCCATATTGTTCTCAAGTGCTTCTTCGTAGTTGCTACATTTCATACCTATACATACAGATAGACTCAAGGTCTCGTGAAGGGAAAGAGGTTGTTGCGCATGAGTATTATGCAGCTTACCCAAACTATTCATCTCGTCCCCTCGGCACAAAGTCATCCTGTGAAACGTCCTCTGCAGCCACGTTTACCAGGGATGGAACTGGCATTGGTGGAAGAGCCAATTCAGGTGACAAATCGTCAAATCGCCGAGGTCTTGTCTAGCATTGCCGATCTGCTAGAGTCTCAAAATGGCAACTCGTATCGTATTCAAGCCTATCGTAATGCAGCTCGTGGCGTCCTCGACCTGACGGAGCCAGCCGCAGACATCATCGAGCGCGGTGAGCAACTGCCAATACCTGGCTTGGGCTATCGCCTCCGTACACGTATCGCGGAACTCGTTCGTGGTGGCACTATGACGTTCCACGACGGCATCTGTCTTGAAACGCTACCGGATGATATCCGTGCGTTAATGGCGGTTGAGCATGTCGGCCCCATTACCGCAATTCGTCTACACGAAGAGCTAGGCATCGATACACTTGAGAAGCTCTGGGCCGCCGTTCAGCAGCATCGCATCCGTACTCTCCCCGGCTTCGGTGTGCGCAGCGAAGAGCGCATCAAGCAAGCTGTCGAGCCAATGCTACAAGGCAAGAAGCATTTACCTCTGCCAGACGTAGCATAAGACTAGTAGAAGCAGTATAGTTTTGTCGGTTGACAAAACTATACTGCTTCTATTTTTGGCCTACTTAATATGGTAGAATATGAAGAATAACAAGCTATCGTAGCTTGTGTACGAGAAATACTTATTTTTCTATCCTCAGCAAATCAGGAGGCATGTATGGCCGATAACAACACTCACTTAAATCTTCCAGGTCCAAAATCACAGGAGCTATTAGCGCGTCGTCAGCAAGCCGTGCCACGCGGCGTCGCTTCTACCATGAACGTTTTCGCGGCAAAGGCCGAGGGTGCGGTTATTGAAGACGTTGACGGCAACCGCTTCATCGACTTTGCGGGCGGTATCGGCGTCATGAATGTCGGGCATGGACGGCCAGAGGTTATACAGGCGATTAAAGAGCAAGCCGAGAAGTTTACTCACACCTGCTTTAGCGTCATGATGTACGAGCCATATATTGAGCTAGCCGAGCGTGTATGCAAGATTGCGCCGGGCAACTTCGCGAAGAAAGCCATCTTCTTCAACAGTGGTGCTGAAGCCGTCGAGAACGCAGTCAAAATCGCGCGCTACGCCACAGGTCGTCCCGCTATCATCGTATTCGACAATGCCTATCACGGTCGTACCCTCATGACCATGACCATGACCGCAAAGGTCAAGCCCTACAAGCATCGCTTCGGCCCCTTTGCGCCAGAGGTCTACCGCGCACCTTTCCCCTATCCATATCGTATGAACATGACGCCCGAAGAGGCATCGCGTTCCTGCATTCAAGAACTTGAGCGCATGTTTGTTGGCGAGGTCGCACCCGATCAAGTCGCCGCCGTGGTTATCGAACCATTACAGGGCGAAGGCGGCTTTATTCCCGCACCTGCAGGCTTCTTGCACGACCTAAAAGCTCTCTGCGAGAAACATGGCATTCTGTTCATCGCCGACGAAATCCAAACAGGCTTTTGCCGCACCGGAAAAATGTTCGCGGTAGAGCATGATGGCGTTGTGCCCGATATGATAACGATTGCCAAATCAATGGGCGCCGGTATGCCAATTAGCGGCGTCGTCGGACGTGCAGACATCATGGACGCTCCACCTCCCGGCACACTTGGCGGCACCTATAGCGGTAATCCAGTCGCCTGTGCTGCGGCAGTAGCGGTACTCGCCATCTACGAAAGAGAGGACCTTGCCGCCCATTCACGCGCGGTTGGCGAGAAGCTCACCCAACACTTCACGAACTTACAGAAACATCACGATATCATTGGCGACATACGTGGCATCGGCGGCATGTTCGCGGTTGAACTCGTGGAGAATCGTACCACAAAGGAGCCGGACACCCACGCCGCAAGCGACATCCTGACCGCCGCACACAAACGTGGACTCGTGCTTATCAAAGCAGGTATGTACGACAACGTAGTACGCGTCCTTGTCCCGCTCAACGTCACCGACGAACAGCTACAAGAGGCAATGGGCATACTCGACGATGCGTTTGCCGAGGTTGCGGGAGCTGTTGCTACACCTGTGAATTAAATAATTGAAGAATTACTTCGTGTACAGACGGACGCACACAAGGGGACTCACCCTACTATACACGCTGGTCCGTGT
>CAXTUE010000637.1:0-1751 GCA_964247355.1 uncultured Ktedonobacteraceae bacterium
ATCTGAGGTAGGGACCGCATTCATCACGTCCGTGGTGGCATCTCACCCATCAAGTGGACGTGATGAATGCGGTCCCTACCGTATGCAGAAGAGTTCGCTAAACAGCATCATCAGACCCGTACCCGTTGCATTTATTCGGCAGGACTTTGGTGCTGGCCCTGTGGGTCCTCTGTATTCTCATAAACAGAGGGTTTCAGGACACCAATGTAGGGCAGATTGCGATAGCGTTGTGCGTAATCAAGGCCGTAGCCGACAACGAACTTATCAGGAATCGTGAAGCCTGTGTAGTCAATGGTAGCGGCTTGAAGACGTTCACGTTGCTTATCAAGCAACGTACAGATGCGTAAACTCAAGGGATTACGTCTCCTGAGCAGGTCCACGAGGTAATGCAGCGTGAGGCCGCTATCAATAATATCCTCTATGATAAGCAGGTGCTTCTGGTTGATCGGCCCCTCAAGGTCTTTAACGATACGTACAACGCCACTGGAATGCGTACTCGCGCCATAACTCGCGACCGCCATGTAGTCTATTTCCAGTGGTAGCTCAATCGCCCGTGAGAGGTCCGCGATAAAGGGGACTGCTCCCTTGAGCGTCCCCAGCAACAGCAGATTCTGCCCACGGTAGTATTCTGTTATTTGCGCTCCCAGTTCGGCGATCTTCTCGTGTATCTGTTCCTCCGAAATGAGTATCTCCAAAATGTCTTCGTGCATGTAACCCTTTCCTTACAGGATGATATGTAGGAGTGTAATAGAATTAGACTCCTACAGGTGTTTCTAATAATTTCAAACAGATAATTCGCTGTGTGGTTTTCGTAAGTCGTGCGCGCTCATCGACGCAAACGCCGCCAAGCCAGACGGGGTAGCCATCCGCGTTGAAAAAAAGTGGCAACGCATCGCGTTGTGCGCGGGGAATATGTTTATCAACGAGAATGTCCTGTACCTTCTTTTCGTGTAACATGCCTAGTGGTCGTAGCATATCACCTGGACGACGCGTACGAACATGGAGGACCGAACCTGCATAGTCAGCATCGAGATAGACGGTGTGCAGCGTTGCGGGCAAAATACGCCATACCTGTTGCCACTCCTGCCGCCGTACGAGCAGCCGTACGTTCTCTACAACCTCCTCGGTTAGTAGTTCCGCACATGCGGTCCACGGCGTTCCCTCTAAAACAGCACTACCAGGAACAGAAAGCACTATAGGTTCCTCAATACCAGAACGCGCAGTATCTATTTCCACTTGCGCTCGTCGCTGAAATGTAAGGACATCGTTCTCGCGCCTTACAATGATTTCGTCCGGCATATCGAGCGTTATGGGTCGGATGTTATCTTCGCGTTGCAGGAGTTGCTCAATAAGCCGGTAATGGCGCAATTCTAAGGGCGATTGTCCTGTTCTCAATGTGCTTGTAACGCGGCGTAGCAGATGCCTTTGAATGCTTAGCGAGAGAGCATGTAGATGCGGTATGGAGAGCAAAAATTGTGTGTTTTGCTCATTGAGTACAACTGAGTTCCATACTTGTTCTACCTGTGTGTCAATCCATTCCGTGTCAACACGCAGCACTTCTGCATTGCGCAGCAGGGTGGAACGGAAATTGGCGTTCATTGTTTCAATTAATGGTAGCAGCTCGTGCCGGATGCGGTTACGGTAAAAACGGGTGTCGCTGTTGCTGGCATCCTCGATAGGTACCAGACCGTGTTGTGTACAGTAAGCAAGTGTCTCGGCGTGTGTAACGACAAGCAAGGGACGAATAATAT
>CAXTUE010000637.1:1761-2828 GCA_964247355.1 uncultured Ktedonobacteraceae bacterium
CCGATCATGCTACCAATGCCACCGCCGCGTATCCAGTGAAGTGCCAGCGTTTCAACGGCATCATCCTGGTGATGTGCGATAGCGATACGTTGTCCCTGCGCGACTTCGCGTAGAAAGCGATAGCGCGCTTCTCGTGCGGCTTCCTCAAGGGAACGCTTTTCCTGTTGAGCAAGCGCGGGAACGTCAATCGAACCGATGGTATAGGGTAAGTTCCACGATAGTGCCAACTGTGCAACCTGTGCAGCTTCCTGTTCGCTTTCGTTGCCGCGTAGTTGATGATTGAGGTGTGCGACATGTAGGTGTACATCTGGATAGCGTTTTCCCTGTCCACACAGCATGTATAATAGATGGAGGAGGCACAAAGAGTCGGCCCCACCGGAGACAGCGACCACAACGGTGCCGCGCTCTGGCAATAGGGCATGTTGCTCGATATAGGCGATGACTCTCTCCTGCATGGTTGCGTCCAATAGAGTTTCTATGATACGATAGCAATAATTATAGCACCTGTTATAGTACGTGTATGGGATGTAGAAAATGGCACTTCGTAAAGTAATTACAACAGAAAATCCAATCCTGCGTCAGAAGGCAAAAAAGATTCACCGCTTCGATTCCTCCTTGCAACGTTTGGTCGATGATATGTTCGAGACCATGCATGCGTCAAATGGAGTTGGTCTCGCGGCCCCGCAGATCGCGCAATCTATTCGGGTCATTGTCGTGGAATATACCGACCCGGAGGAGGATGGGCAGCATCACAAGGTTGCTGTCTTCAATCCAGAAATTGTCAAGGCCGAGGGCGAGGCCTTTGGCTCTGAGGGATGTCTGAGTATTCCAGGATATGTCGGCGACAATATTCGCCGTGCCACGAAGATACTTGTCAAGGGGCAAGATGTGAAGGGTCGCGCAGTACGTGTTCCTGCCGAGGGCTGGTTTGCGCGTATCCTGCAACATGAGATCGACCACCTGGACGGCATACTCTTCCTCGACCGTCTCGACCGACCCGAAGACCTGCGCGAAGTTGGTGAGGAGGAAGAACTCGAAGAGGAAGCCGCAGGCGTCATCGAATAAAC
>CAXTUE010000638.1:0-2825 GCA_964247355.1 uncultured Ktedonobacteraceae bacterium
CACCAACACAGCCGATCTCAATCGTGTCGATCTCGCGGGGATCGCCGACGAGGAACCATTGTGTTGAGCTAGTCACCTGAGGGGAGATGATCGGTGTGACATAACCGAGCATCGGGTTGATATCGTTGTTGTTACTGCCTGGCACACCTGCGGATTTGGTGACGACCATGCTTTGCCACTCTAGCTCCGGTGGCACCACGAGAAAGCGGGGGCGCAGGCCAATGCGTTTGCCCGCATAGTTGGTCTGCTCACGCATGGTGGTGACGCCAGCTTGCATGGCGGCGGTCGAGAGGTTGGCTGTGCCGAGGTTGCTATGTGGCGCGCCGGTAGTGAAGAGCGCGCTACCGTCATAGATGATGGGGTTGCTGCTGAGGAAGCCATAGACGAATTCGGCAAGCGTATAAGCGGCAGCGACTGCCAGCTTGGTCGGGATTTGTTTGACCGCCATCAGGTCGTCGTTGATGATGACCTCTCTGGAAACCGTGACCAAGTTGCCTCTTTTTTGTGGAACGTAGGTCGCGGCACTATCGGTCAGGCTGACCGCGCTATAGGCCGTGTCCTCCGCGACGATTGGCAGTGAGCCGAAGGCACCGAAGCGTACACGGCTCTGCTGCTTGAAATCACGTATCGGAGCGATGGTGCAGAAGCGTTGCCATTCGGCAGGCCATGCCTGATAGTCTTTCAGCAAGCGTTTGTTCATGCTGGTGCCGAGCAGGTAGCTGAATGAGGCGGTGGTGGTATCGGCCTCCGTGATGCGTCCAATGGGTGCGGACTCCGAGACGCGAATGGTGCCGAGTTGCGAACGGTCATCGAAGCCGACAACTGAGGCATCGCCTGTGACCCGTGCATAGGCTTCACGAATGCTGCCGAAGGCACGCACATTGCCGAGCCGTGTGCTGTCGATGTCGAGATCAAACATGCGGTCAAACGCGGCCTGTACTTTTTCGGCCTCCGTTACCATGCTGCCAACGGCTGGTTTCTCATAGCCATTGCCACGAATCAGGCCCTGCGTGGCCAGCGTTGCCAGAATCGCTTGCTGGGCCTCGATCTCGGCGTCGATCTCCTCGGCCTCTACGATCCGTCCTGTGTACCGAGTGCGCAGGTGGGCGCGTACCGGCTCTGGCAAAACTGATTCCAGCAAACGTCGTTCAAGCGTCAGTTGCGAGCGTTCGCGCTGCAGGTCTTGCATCAACGCCTGTACCTGTTGCTCAGTAGGAGACGACGTTTCTGTTGCTGGTGTCGTCGTCTCCTGAATTGTACCTTGTTGCTCTTGTGCGGAAGTGTCCATTGGGGAAAGTTCTCCTTCTAAGGGAAATGAATGGAGGATGCGACGGAACGCGCCGCCTGCGGAGGGACGCGTTACAATATCGCACGAGTTGAGGGCGAGGATGTGCGTGACTTCTCGCGCTTTACTGGCTTCGTTGAGTTGCCAGCTACCGAGGATATCGACGGAGAGGCCGATGAGTTCGGGTTTGCCTAGCGCGCATGCCTCCTGTACAAGCGACCAGAGCCAGGATGCAGCCTCGAAGAGGTGCAGGGTGGCATCGACGCGCCCTTGAGCCTGCGAACTATCGGGCGGTACATAGGTGGCATCTGAGTAAAAGCCGACGATATCGCGGACACTGCGCGTTCCCGTGTTCGCTCCACCATGATCGGCATAGGCGTGTGTGCCTTCGACCATGCGCGCCAGTGCTTGCAGGACCTCTTCGCTATAGACATAGCCATTTTTTGAGGTGCCGCCACGGATAAGCGTCACGCGTAGTGCATGTCCCTCGCGGTCAAACTGCTGCCCCTCGCGAAGCGAACCCTCGATACTAATATGAACCGAATTGCTCATTGCTCAAGCCCGTCATCGAGTAGTGACATGTGACGCGAACGTGTTGTATTTACACCCTGCTGACTCAGCCATGACTCTGGATAACGTGTCTGCGGCTGGTAGTCCGGTGCGGTGTGCAGGACATCGAGTGCTGGTGAAGCAAGATCGCCGGGACGCTCATCTACGGGTCGCTGCACCTGTTGCGTCAGGTCAGGATTTTGTAGGTCGGGAACAAGCGGGTCGATAGCGGAGACATCAGAATGCACGTTCAGAGTCGTAAATCCCAGACCCGGATAGAGACTATCCGTAATCTCCGCCTGTGATGGTACAACATGCGCGAGTTGAGTATCAGTATCCGTACCCTGCGCAGTTATATTCACATCGTAGGGGTGAGTATACGCATCGAGGTCGGGCAACGCGGGGTCGGCGGCAAATTCAGGCATATAGGTAATGCCAGGACCGGTCAAATCATAGGGCTGGACTGGCGGAACATCATAGTTCTGTGTGCCAAAATCCGGCAGCAGAAGCTCTGGCGTGTGCGCGGGCTGTGTCAGCATCTGTGGCGATGGTACGCCCTGTGTGCCTGCTAGATTGAGATCATACAACGGTTGCGAGGGGTCGAGTCCGAGACGAGAAAGCGGGTAATCGCCTCGTGTAAAAAGGTGTTCTTGCATAGGTTGCTCCTTGCAGCTAGAGGAAGACAGGAATAGAGGGAACGTTTCAAAACGGGGAAGACAGGTCGGCAAGCTTCATGAGGAATTTTAGCGGTTGTGTATGCTGGATGTAGAGGATGTGTAGTCATCTCTGTTTGCTTGCTGAGAATAATTATACCTACTAGGTTTCAAAATGTCAAGGGGTGTTATGATGAAATTAGTAACAGACGACGGACGTTCCCCTTGTGGGCGTCCGTCGTTTTCTTGCATCATCAGACCCCTACGGGCGTTTGGGGTTTCCGCGATTTTGTTTTTTTTGTTTATGACGATTAAAATAAATAATACGCATCATCATA
>CAXTUE010000639.1:0-2823 GCA_964247355.1 uncultured Ktedonobacteraceae bacterium
GCCCCCAGCTACCTAATGCGACAAATGCTGGCATTAACACGCCCTGTGTCGCCTCCATCCGAGAGGCAACTGCATCACTCCGTCCGGTATGTCTACGACTTGACGAAAGTGTACTGTTTTGTAGTGTTGGCCTCGTTGCCTGCGTTACATTTCTTTGGGCGGCAGGACGCTTGCGTACTTTTGTCTTAGGCATTACATCTGCTCGTTACCTACGCGTATACCGCTTTTATCTTTGTTATCTTTTCCTGCATCCGCATTGACTCCGGTAGTAGACTGACCTGCCGGATTCGATTCGTTCTGGTTTGCCGGTATCTGTTGCTCTTCTTCTGTATGACCGAAGGTTGGTGTGCCAGGATGCAGACGCTCTTCCTGTCCTTGTCCCAGCTTTTTCTGTACTACATGCTCGACACGCTGCTGCTGAAACTTGCCTGAAACCGCCATATTCGGGTCAACCTGTGTCGTGGCGCGTGGCTTGACCGTCAACGGTACCTGGTGGAAGGTCTTGAGCAGAGGAAAGCCTTCAAAGTCATCATCTAACAGCATACGGCGCAGATCGGGATGACCCGTGAAGCGAATACCAAACATGTCGTAGGTCTCACGCTCTAGCCAGTTCGCGGTAGGCCAGACCGAGACAATGCTATCAACCTCTGGTTTTTCATGGTCGATGCGAACTTTGAGTTGCAGTAACTGATTGCGTCCTATCGAGCGCAGGTGATAAACTGTTTCCAAATGATCAAGCATATCGACGCCGGAGATACACACAAGCAAGTCAAAGCCAAGCTGATCGCGCAGAAAGCGAGAGACCTCGACGAGGTGATCACGGTCGATATCGAGGGCGAGGTAGTCACCCTTCAGTGTTTTGGGCGCGAGTGCCTTGCCTGTAATCTGTGCGATAGGAGCAAGGTCACGCGCGAGTGCTGCATTCGAGTCTCGATATCCAGTTGTCGCTGTAGGAATATTGCCTGAACGTGGCACTAAATCCATCGTGTTACTCCTTTACGCCATGCATAGACTAGGCCGAGGGCAAGCACAACAATAAAGAAGAGAATTTCAAAGAAGCCAAAGAAACTTAATTGCTTGAAAATGATAGCCCATGCGATAATAAACACGATATCGACATCAAATGCAACAAAGAGGAGTGCGAAAATGTAGAAGCCGAGCGGATATTGTATCCATGCATTGCCAATAGGAGTCTCACCAGATTCGTAGGTCTGGAGTTTTTCCTTTGTTCTATTATGCGGCGAGATGAGATTCGCGAACACCGTTGCGGCAATCACAAATACAAAACCGCCCGCTAACAAAATACCTGCATAGAGATATCCAAGATTTGCTGTCATAAAAAAAGTCCTCCCAACAGTTGTCTTCAAAAACCTCATGAGCGAGGGCTAGAAGATGCTGCATTGATTATAGCACAGGGAGGAAAGTGCGACAATTTTTGTTTCTACTGACATGAGAAGAATGGAGCCGCTTATACCTGTACAGGTATAGGCGGCTCCATTCTTCTCATGTCGATAAACTATGAAAGAGGAGGCATCTTGACGTTATCTTGCACATAGATGGTTTCTATTCCAGGCGTTATCTGTTTTGGAGCGGAATCCGTGACATTCACAACGATAACGCTGACGTTATCTTCTCCACCGCCGTTGAGTGCTGCGTTAATCAGACTGTCACCAATTTGTTGTGGATTTGGCGTCGGCATCTCTAAGACATGCTGAATCTCAGGATCACGTACCATGTCCCATAGACCGTCGGAACAGAGAAGTAGTTTGTCTCCTGGATGTAGTTGTACGGTGAAGGGGTCAACTTCAACAAACGGCTTTTCGCCCAGACTGCGATAAATCTGGTTGCGCTTCGGGTGTGTGTAAATGTCGTCGGGCTTGATAATACCGGCATCGACAAGGCTGGCGACAACAGAGTGATCGCGTGTGACCTTTGTGAGACCATCGGAGAGACGGTACAGATACGTACGGCTGTCACCGACATTGGCAACATGCGCCATTCCATCAATTATAAGCGTGGCCGTTACAGTTGTACCCATATCGGCGTTGTGCTTGATGTTATGCTGGTGTACAGCTTGATTTGCCAGTTGTACGCTATCAACAAGTAGCTTTTCCGCGCTTTCCTGCATATCTTCTCCATGTGCAAGACGTGGCAAGAGATAGTCGATGATCGTTTGAATGGCGAGACGACTGGCGTCTTGCCCGTTGGCATGCCCTCCCATGCCATCCGCGACCACGAATAGACCAAATTGTCGCACTTGTCCCTGCTCGTTACGCATGCCGCGAACAGCAAACAAACTATCTTCGTTTGGCTTATACTTGCGCTTAATACCGGGATTAGTGTTTGTGATGACCTCAAAGCCGACATGCCCTTCGTTCCCCGGAAAGGCGCGTTGCTGAATAGGTGTGAACGGTTGTGTCTTATCTCCATCTGGTGTGCTGGTGCGTTGCGCTTCACTCAATTCGCGAGTTGGAAGGTCTGCCAGCGCGCTTGACTGTACAGGGAGAGCTGAGAGTGATGCAAGTGGTGAAGCACTCAATAAGCCATTAGACGCCTCTTGTGGAGGATAAGATGCAACAGGTGGGTTGTATAGATGTGCTCTCGGAGGGACAGCATGTACTGGTGCCTGTTGTGCTTCTCTCTCCTGTATTTTTTGTGCCTGAATTGTTGCCTGCTTGTCTGCCTCTATGAAGTCTTTCTGACGTTGTGCGCGTCTAAAGAGCGCATTGAGGAGAACCAGGAGCAGAATAAGAAGTATTATACCAACGCCGCCTATTGCAAGTAAGAGATAAGAGATGAAGCCAATATATGGCAGGGTTATAC
>CAXTUE010000640.1:0-2820 GCA_964247355.1 uncultured Ktedonobacteraceae bacterium
ATGTTGGAGGGCATGTAGAAACGTTGTACATGTCCTTCTAAATGGTCGATTGCTAGCAGAGTGTAATAGAATTAGACCCCTAGATGTTTCTATCCTTACAGCAACCATGTATTAGACGAGGACTGGGGGAAGGTTTTCTATGGCATCCAAGAGAATCGATTGCCAAACAGGGTCTGATGGAATGCAGACCCCTACGGTTCGTTTTTCTCGTTCCCTGTATAATTTCTTGCTAGTGCCTGATATTCTTGCAGAAAAGGTGATGTAGCATGTTCCATATCGAGCCAGAATCTTTTTACAGCACTTGTATTGTTTGTTACTTCCTCCTGAAAGCCTAAGTTTTTGCACAGTTTGACACCATCAGGTGTTCTACTGGTGGCATACAGTCTTTCAACGAGAATGCCTTTTCTAGCAAGCTCCTTGAGAACTTCGTAGCCTCCTAAGAGAAGCCTCATGCCGTAGGATGTACTTTTTGGCAAACTCTGTCTCGCTCCCAATGTAAGAAAGATATTGCAGGTTGTCCCCGATGTAAAGGAGAGAATATTTTCTGGTATCACCACATTTTGATGCATACCAACAAACATAGATACGGCTTCTTGGGCATGTCCCATTAAAATATCTATGGCATCCTTTTTTAATGGTACGAGTGCTATCCAGCCCACAATCAATTCGTCTTGCTCAAGCACATAGTATGCATCTGGATTTTTCTGCCAGCACACCAGACGATTTTCATACGTTGGCGTTGTACTTGTGCCAAAGAGAGACACGCCTAGATCAGTTATCCCCTGTATGTGTTTCTCCTCCGCCCTTCTAAAAATTGAAGAGTCTGAGGTGTACTGTGGTACAAACACCAAAAAGTTTGCCTCCTTTTTACTGCACGTTGGCGTTTATGTGTTCGACATCCTTTTGACCGCTTTTCATTAACGCCTCTTTGTATTCTTGTATGATAGGTACACCCGATTGAGCTATGTTAATGATGAAGTTTCTCGCATGAGTGCCTGACGGTACTTCTGTGAAGCCTTGTTTGAGAATGCGTATGCCATCGGGTGTATCACTTCTTGCATACAGGGTGTCTATAATAATGCCTCGTTTGCCTAAGTCTATGAGCGCATTGATTAAACCTGCGATGAGACGGGCACCATAGGTTCTTTTTTCAACCAAACTTAGTCCGGGTGCTACACCTATGCCCATCATATACAGGTCCACTGGTTTTCCTGGCTTGAATTCTTCTATCTCGTCAGCATGGACTTCCTGAGAGTATTCTGTTCCGGCCAATATTTTTTCTATCTTCTCCCTCTTGAGCGGAAGTATAATAGCATATCCGGTGACTTGCTCTTCTGACTTGAGGACATAGAGTATATCTGAATTTTTCTTGACCCAACTTCGACGCAGTTGCAGTGTTGCCTCTTCGCTCTCTCGCAGCCCAAAGAGAATCCGTGTGATTTCGACGGAGGCTTTTAAATCTTTTACATCGTTTTCTGTAACTCTTGTAAAATCACTGCTCGTCTTATTTCGTGTTGCCATAAACGCTTGGGTTTCTCGCGCAAGCTTATCCACTTCTGAACGCAGGTAGACGCCTTGTTTTTTTCCAGGCGGGGTTATAGGCTTCAGTGTTCCATTACGGACATAGTTATACAACATGCCTTGACTGATACCTAGCTTTTCTTTTACCTGCGCTGCTGTATAGTATTTGTTACTAACTTTCATTTGTGCCATTATTCACCTCCTTGGCTTCGTCCGCTACCTCCCTTCTTACCTACATTCACTTAATTGTAGACGATTTATGAATAAGTTGCAAACATTGTTATAGTTGCTACCTTTGATTACCTTTTACTGTCTTATCATAACCTTAATACCTTTGATAACTTTGCACTTGACTTGTTGTTGCATATTCATTGTAATTCAATCAAAACAATCAAAGTTATTAAAAGTATCAGGTAATCACTTGCTAATACAGAAAGGACACAACATCGTGCATATTGACATGCAAGACACACAACCTCTCCCACTCATTCTACGCGTTCAATATCAAGGAGAGACGCAACAGGAGCGATATCGGAGGCTCAAAGCCTTTTCAGATAGGACAGGTGTACGCTTGCTCTTTGTCTATTTGACCGATGAGCGCATACGACGACGAGGAATGCTGACAACACCATTATCGGTTGTGCTGTAAGAAGACAAGAAGGAGAAATTTGCTATGGCTACATCAGCGTCCTTTTGTGTATACGAGTTGCCTAGAGTCTTGTATGTCGCACAAAGGCTGGTCCTGAATCCTGTGGAGCGTATTTTGACCTTGATGAGCAACGATGAGCTTGAGGCACAATGTCTGCTGACCGAGCAGGAGATACGTGTGCTGCTGGCCTTCTTGAGGGCGTTCCCCCATTCGTGCTCGTACATTGCGTTGTATGCGGCGGTGACAGAGATGGCACCTGAACGCATCGAGTTGTTCTTCGGGCATCTGGATGATGCGCCAGCACTTGCCGCCGAAGTCGCACGTCCAATCTTGCAGCGTTGCCGCGCATTGTTGGACACCTTCAACATAGGCATCCGGCCTATCGAGGATGTAGGATATGAGTTATTTCGGTTGTAGGGACCGCATTCATCACGTCCGTTGGTTCCTTGACCTCTTTGAAAGAAATGTTAAGACGCTTTATTGTAGGATGTAGTAGATCGTCAAAGATGATTTGGCACTTTTTCAACGGCTCGCTTGAGCATAAAGACACTGTTTAGAGGCTATCAAAAAGTGACAAATGTCCTTTGACGGTCTAGTAGTAGACTGACCCACTTCATTTGACAGTAGGATAGAGCCGCTTGAGTTTGATG
>CAXTUE010000641.1:0-2816 GCA_964247355.1 uncultured Ktedonobacteraceae bacterium
GATGCACCATCCTGGACCGGCAATACAACGTTTAACCGAGTGGGGGTTTGACATAGCACGTACACGAGGCATCGACCCACGTGTAAGTAGTAGTCTAGGCAAATTTCTCAATGCGGCTGGACTTATAAACATTCAGACCTATCGCATAGACCTGCCGATTGGAAACTGGGGTGGACGGCTTGGCAATATGGCCGCCTCTGACCTCGTCTCATATAACCAGGTAGTCAAACCTAAAATTCTGGAGCGTTTCAAAATATCTTCGGCTGAATATGATAGTCTCTCCATGCAGATGCGTAAAGAGTGGGAAAGTAATCATAGCTATTTTTCGTTGTATTTTGCCTGTGGTCAGAGGCAATGAGATTTGTCAGGAAGAACAAAGATGCCCATTGCCTCTCTCATTTTCTGAACGATGAAGGCAATGGGCATCTTTGTTCTTCTCTTGTCCTTCTTTCCAAAACACAGTATACTAAAATGCAAATGTTTTCTCTAATGGTTGAGGGAGGAAGAAGTCGTGCCGGGACACGATATTGTGGTGATAGGAGCATCAGCTGGAGGCGTCGAGGCTCTATCGAAGCTTGTTCATAGACTACCGGCTGGTTTGCCAGCATCAATCTTTGTGGTACTTCACATTCCACCACAAAATCCAAGTATGCTACCAGCAATACTTAGCCGTTCGGGTCCACTTCCCGCAATACATCCGACCGATGGGACGGTCGCTGAACACGGGCATATTTATGTCGCGCCGCCGGACCATCATCTATTGCTTGAAGATGAGCACATACGTGTTGTGCATGGTCCTAAAGAGAACCGTTACCGACCTGCGATTGACCCCCTTTTCCGTTCTGCAGCGAGCATCTATGGCACAAGAGTGATTGGCGTTGTGTTGACTGGCGCGTTAGATGATGGGACGGCTGGCTTACTGGCGATCAAGCGTCTGGGGGGAATAGCGATAGTACAGGACCCGGACGATGCCCTCTATGCCAGTATGCCACGCAATGCACTAGAGCATGTCGAGGTCGATTATATATTGCCACTTGACGATGTTGCGTCAAAGCTTGTCAATCTCGTCGATATGGAGGTCGATAGTACGATGGGACAGCAGGTACCCGAAGACATGCGCAACGAGTTGAGTCTGGCGAAACTGGAACTTGCGCATCAGAAGAACGATAACCGCGTCGGCTCTCCCTCACCTTATTCGTGTCCAGAATGTGGAGGTGTGCTGTGGGAAATACAAGATGGTGAATTGCTGCGTTTTCGTTGTCGTGTCGGTCATGCCTTCTCTATCGACAGCATGATGGCTGAGCAGTCAGATGCGATTGAAGAGGCGATGTGGACAGCATTGAAAGTGTTGGAAGAGCAGGTCAGTATCTCGCGCAAAATGGCGGTTCAATCGCGTCAAAATGGTCGTATGCGGATGGCGCAGAGGTTTGAAGAGCGACAGAGGGAAGCAGAGAAGCGCGTTGATCTACTCGTATCCGCATTGCGGAAAAGTGAAACAACCATTCCAGACGCGCAAGAAGATGGTGCTCAACAAAAAAATAGCGCGGATTAAATCACGGTTAGTTTCGTCTGGAAAATAGGAAAATATCTTTTTATGAACACTGTTGAAGATACACAGGCGACGATTGGCGATCTTGTAGTGGTGGGAGCCTCGGCAGGAGGCGTTGAAGCACTCTCAACGCTTGTCAGTACTTTGCCTCTGGATTTTCCGGCCCCTCTTGTGCTTGCTCAACACCTCGATCCCAATCGTCATAGCGACCTTGATAGTATTTTGCAGCGCCGGACTACTCTTCCGGTCATCCTGGTGACGGGTAGCAGTAAGCTTGAGCCGGGGAAGGTGTATGTTGTACCCGCGAACCGGCACATTCTTGTGAAAGATCATCAGGTTGAGGTGTTAGACGATCAACCCAAGCGTCCACGACCGTCTATTGATGCCTTGCTTACGAGTGCGGCAGAAGTATTTGGAGATCGTTTGATAGCGGTGATTCTTACAGGCTCCGGCTCAGATGGTGCGTTTGGAGCCGTCAATGTCAAAAACGCAGGCGGCACTATTATCGTGCAGGATCCGCAAACAGCCCGTTATCCATCAATGCCCCTTGCTCTACCACCAACTATTGTAGATTTTGAAGCGAAGCTTGAAAATATTGCCCCCTTGCTCTCTAACCTGCTTTCAGGAGTCACCATCGTGCAAACAGAAGAGCGCACCGAGGATTACTTGCGAGAAATTCTTGAACTGGTGAGTCGGCAGACCAGTGTTGACTTCCGTCAATATAAAACATCAACTATTTTGCGCCGTATCGGTCGCCGAATGACGGTGACGCATGTGCATACAATACGCGATTATGTGGAATATTTGCGCAGTTTTCCAGAGGAAATAGGTGAGCTAGTCAAGGCATTTCTCATCAATGTCACGCAATTTTTCCGTGACCCTGAAGCATTTGCCTATATTCGACATGAGATATTGCCGAAACTGATTGTGAAGGTGCGTGAGGGTGAGAAAGTACTGCGTTTCTGGGCGGCAGGTTGCGCCACGGGCGAGGAGCCATATTCGCTGGCGATGCTGCTCAGCGACATGCTAGGAGCAGAGTTGAGCGAGTGGAGTATCAAAATTTTCGCCACCGATCTGGATGAGGCGGCCATTACCTTTGCGCGTCGCGGCGTCTACTCGGACAACTTGCTGAAAGGTATGCCAGAGGAGTACCGGAACCAGTTCTTTGAGCATGTCGATGCGGGCTATCGCATCTCGAAAACGCTACGTCAGATGGTTATCTTCGGGCAACAGGATTTAAGTCGTAGCGCGCCTTTTCCACGTGTTG
>CAXTUE010000642.1:0-2813 GCA_964247355.1 uncultured Ktedonobacteraceae bacterium
TTATTAGACTCTATAAAGGTTGCGGATAAGGAATACAAATTGTATACCTGCAAGAATACCCATGAGCACGAGTAAGACGACAGCATCGGCTTGCCCTAGCGTTGGAGGCTGTCCAGCCGCAGCAGGAGCTGGAACGTTTAGACCTGGAATGAAGGGAATGTTCGGCTCGGTCTCGCGGAAACCAGGAAGCGAGAAGAAAGCAAACGCGCCAATGTAGATGAAGAGACACGTACCACGCACAAGCCACATACCCACACACCCCAGGTTGTTTTCTCCTACGACCGCGAATTCGCGACGTGCGACACTTGTCCATACAGCAGCAAGTATGAGCGCGCCACCACAGAGCAGTAACGCAATCAGCAATTCCTCTGGATGCATATGAATCAGCAGCGTTGTCAATGCAAGCACGGCAGCAGTAGAAACGCTTCCGATGATTACAACGTTACGATGGGATTTCCAGGCCCATATCGCAGCAGCCAACGCAACAAAGAAGTTTACCGAGATGATAGCGTCAGCAAGATAGCCTGCCTGTGGTGAGAACGCGCAACTTGCGGGAACCTCAGTTTGCTTCGCACAAATTGTCAAGAAATCACCGAGACCAATAAAGCTCCAGGAGTGCATCCACGCAATAAGTGGATAGGCAAGCAGAGAAAACAGGACAAGAATCGCGCCAATTTGCGCCAGTCCAAGTGCGCCGAACCCATAGAGAGGTGCCATTGTGCGCTTACGCACAGGACGCATCAGATAGTGTAGACGCAGTGCGAACGCACCTAACACAAGAAAGACAGCAGTACCAAGTATCGAACTTAGGATGAGGGAGACAATCTTTGTACCTCTGAATGGATGACCAGGGATGAGTGTTGCACCAATACCAGAGTCACTATAATAGGTGTAAAAGATAACGAATGCAACCAACAGAGTTGCCGCGATGATAATCATCCAACGGATCATCGGCGTCGTACCAAGATCACGTCGGTCTGGGTTACGCAGTTCGCCAAGTGCAAGAAGGCTATAGAACACCATAGACGCACCAACTCCGAACACGATAGCCCCGATCATCACCAGATCGAATGCGCGCGGCTGGAACCAGAGGAAGTTTCCGCCCAGCAGTGATGCAATATGCGTGTCTGTTCTCGGAAAGTACTGGTTACAGACAACGATACCATTTTCAGCTTCACTCTTGCTGCACCCTGTTGTCACAGCAAGTAACATAACCGCCAGTCCGCCAAGGGAGAGAATGCCACCAAGCCCTGTAAAGATGATGGGTGGTACAACTGGCTTTGGATCGAAGAGCAAGACAATAACTTGAATGACTGCAAAACCCGCCAGGCAGGTGAGGCCCATAGCTAATGAGCCTTGTTCCGCACCCACAAGAGATGCGGCAGTCAATTGTAAATAGATATAACTGGGTACTTGACCCACGAGCAGAGCAGCGATGAAAAAGAAGCCTACGGCAAAAACCATTGCGCGCGCCCATGACATCTGCTCTGCCACGTCTCGACGTTGTGTCTGTTGCATAAGATCGCAAACCCTTTCAACATGATGTAGCGATCATGAAAGAAACGCCGTCGCCATGTTTTCCACGGCGACATTTCAATTTATTGAGCTACCGTAATTTCCGCAAGCATCGCTGGATGCACTTTGCAGAAGTATACAACCGTATGATTTGTATTGAAGGTGAAATCTGCTGAAGTCACGGTATACGTATACGATTCGTTCGTGCCAACGAGCGAAGAAGTACCCTTTGATGAGTCAAAAAGTTGCGTCGCGATTTTGGCCGTGCTTGAACCATCACCATACAAAGCACTAATCGTATGCCCAACCGAACTCTTGTTGACCCACGTAATCTTTGTCCCCACCTTGATCTTGATGTTAATTGGATCGTAGCAGGATGGATTGCACACCTGATTAGCAGCAGTGTTGGTGATGTTAATAGTGACCGCCTTCATAGTCGTCATATCTTTCGGCTCACCAAATTGCCCCGTCTTACCAACTGCAACCGCAGTTGCATATGCAGCAGGGTTTCCCGTGAGTGGATTTCCAGCCGCATCCATGCCCCCATTTTGTAAGAAGTCGGGCAGTTTGTTGAACCCGTTTTCTGAGGCACTATATGGAAGCCCATTCTTCTGCAAATACTCTGGATTAGCCGAGCGAATAAGCTGGAAGAGATACTCGATATCGTTCGCGGCTAACGGACCGTTATAACCCTGACCAAACACAATTGCATTTTTGTTGGTTGGCTGAGGAACAGCAGGATTATATACGCCGCCCTCGATGATGCGGTGAATATCATCATCGGTCATCTTGTTAAGTGCGTCGATTGTGTAGCCGTTATAGTTCGGATTGACCACTTTATTATTGACAATAGTATAGCAATTATCGGTACAGTATTGAGCGTAGAGACCTAGACCGCGCTGTACCGCAAGTGTATGTTGCTCTAGCTTCGCGTTCGCTTGATTATTTCCTTCGACAATCCAGAAGATAGGAATCATGAGAGAGACGATTGCAAGCATAATAACAGCACCCGACCCTACCTTCTGAACCGCATTTGAGCGCGAGTAGAACATGTACAGCAAGCCACCGGTTGCTACTAATGTAGCAATGATGCCCAAGGCAGCATATCCAAAGTTTACCATAAGCCCATCCTCAACAGCATAGTGTCTCTCGAAACAGAAGCATCGTTTCGAGAGACAGCATGTGTGTGTATGTTATAAAAAGTACAGAACATCCCTGCTCTTAGAAGAAGCAGAGTATTAGCTTGCGCTACACAGTTTTGTTGGCGCGTTGATTAATTGTGTTGTGCTATCAGGATG
>CAXTUE010000643.1:0-2810 GCA_964247355.1 uncultured Ktedonobacteraceae bacterium
CCTCACATGTGGAAGGAAAATTCTACGGCACTGACCATAACCTCTACTAGTTTTTAACGAGAGAGGAAAGGCATGCGTGACTGACACAAAGATATATCACCCATCACTCCCATGCTCTTGTAAAAGAAGGAAAGACGTGATGACAGAAGGCAACACAATCCTAGTAGACAATATGCTTGTCATCGTGTATACTACGGAGTGTGAGGCGCAGATGGGATTCGAACCCATGACCTCATCCACAGTGACCGGATTGCTCTATCCACTGAGCTACTGCGCCATATCGACCTCCAGTTTGCCCTGGAGGGGCTCCCCAGAGCAGATTCCACTGCAATCGTGAGGGAGACGTGAAAGGAACGCTGGGATGTCAAGTTCGTAGCTCGTGTCCCAGCGTTTACTTTACGGACTCATTGGTTTCTTCCTCCTCGGTCTTTAGATGCCTGCACGATTTTTGCAGCTTTACCAGACACAGCCTGTTGCCACCAGTCAAGGTCATCTTCTGTCCATCCAGGGTCGTTGGGCATTTGAATTAAGCGAGTCAAAAACTCGTTGAGTTCTTTTAGCTTGGTGTACTCTACCTTGGGAACAGAACCGTTCATCTGTGGTGGACGTGACGACGGAGGTTCGGCCATGAGTGCATTCCCTTCTACAATGTCGGATATAGTAGGATGTACGGGAGTTTCTTGCGCGGTGGGAGAAAGTGGCTCACGGCTCTGATTGACTATTGGGACGGGAGTAACGCCCTCATCAGAGATCAAACCGACCCGACGGCAGAATCCTTTGAAGAGCGTAATCATCTTTGATTGCATGTTCACTGGTTTATAGCCGATTTTTTGAAATGCGTCCTTTAATTCTTGCTGCGTGGCATGAGCAGGGTCGTTGAGCAGTTTGAATACTTCGAAGTAGTGTTCATGCACATCTTTCTCAAGCCACACTCGAAATGCAGCTTCATCATTTAAAGCAAAGGCAAGTCGTACGCATTCCTTGGTGGTACGGTTCTCTTTATCAAGCCAGCCCATATGGCGCCAGGAGATACGCACTTCGTAACTCTCGCTGAGTGAAATACCAAGCTCCTCAAACAGCCGAGCAGAGACTTGGTCCCCCTCCTTCAAGCGTCCCGAAGTAACGAGAGAAAGAGGTTTGAACGTAGTATCAGGGCCAGAATATCCAGGCCGCATTGCAGTCGTGTTCACCGTATGATCTAGCATCTCTCGTTTCTCTCTCTCTTCTCGCTCAGAGTTTCTTCCCAGAGAGAATATAACACACCATATTTTTTACGTCAAGCAGAGAAATTCCGAAGGAAACTTATAGCTCCTCGCCAAGTTCGTGAAAGCGAGTGAAAATGCAGCGTGAATGCTTGATCTTGGAGTGTATCTGGACTGCCGGAATGCCTGTATATTCTAGCGACGAGTGGATTGTAGGAGAAGTTCTTTGGGTTCGAGCAGATTTCTCCATTCTAATAGAGAAAGAGAACAATGCTGAAGAAATCTTATGCATTCTACCGGCAATGCTTCCTTATACGCATGTGAACAAAGCGAGAAGCGGAGAGAGAGGAAGAATATGTATTCAATAGTTTCCCTTTGATAGGAGTTGGTTTATCTCTTAGAATGCTATCAATGAAGTCAAAGAGCGAGAAGTGGAAATCCTTACCCTTGAGATTTCTCTCCTATTCGGGTCTATTTACTGATGAGTTCAATTCCACATAATCCAGAAAGTAGAAGAGACCGTACGCCGCACAAAGCTCGTTCAGTGCATGGCGATATGATGAACCGGCTTGCAGCACAAATGATGGAATAGTCTGGCTAATTTGCGAAGTAGAGGGTAGCACAACAGACAATAAGCCTGCATACGCACACATATCCATAATCAGAAAGCCTAGTGTTGCATTTGTGTAGACATTCTGGTAGCGAGGCACAAGATCAAGATTACGCGATAGGTCGTGCCCAATCAGTAAGAGAGCATTTGTCAGTGGTGAGCGTACAAAGGAAATTTGTTCGATATGATACACGCCAACTTTGACAGTAGTATTTAGAGTTGGAGGCGTTCCAGTTTTGTAGCCCTCGTTGAGAACAAGTGAGGCGTTCAAGCCGATTGGTCGAGAGTTCGCCGCCGTCGTCACAAAGCTATTCAGGTTGCCTTGCGCGTTATCCACTATCACTTCGAGACGCGCAGGCTTGCCAACTTGCTCGGTGCGTCGATATGACAGTACTGCATTTGAAAGGTCCAGGACTTGCGTTGTACTCGTTGTCTGAAACATAGGCGCGCTATAGACAGTAGAGAGTGACGCGAGATACGTCCGAGGGCCAGTACTGCCACTTGTAGGGGTAGAAAGCGCAATAAAAACCACGCCATAGCTTGATGAGAGGTCATGTAGAATCATTCCGTTCGACCAATGCACAAGATCAACCGATTGTCGCATTCGTGGATAGCTATAGACAGAACTCGTGAGCAGACCGGAATCTAACTCGATGACAGTGAGCGTATAGATGCCATTGAAGAAAGTGAGGCGGGGCGCAACTCGACTAATCGCGGTTCCAGTCGCTGCCGCGATAACCACACCGCTATTCCACGTATTCGATGCCGGTGTAAACGTACATGTCGCAAGCGTATAGCCATCAGAATAGACAATCGTATACAGGACTCCATTCCAGGCGACAGCGAGACCAGCACCATCTGACAACGGAGCGAACGTCCAGGTCTTGAGCGACGACCACGTTCCCGCCGAGTAAAAAGAACAGCCGATAGCCTCGCCACCATTTACATCATAGATGAAAAACACATCATCATTGCTCGCACTTCCAATACCTTTGAGT
>CAXTUE010000644.1:0-2803 GCA_964247355.1 uncultured Ktedonobacteraceae bacterium
TCATGTTCAAAAACGATATGCGCAAGTTCCCATAGGACGTGATAAAGCGTCCCATGCGTCTCTAGACTAACCATCGGGTCGCTAGTTGGAACGACGAAACGAAAATCGAGTGACTTATGCAGCATCGTCCCTCCGTCGTTGCCCGCTAATCCAAGCGTGAGCATTCCCATACGGCGCGCTTGTTGTAACGCCTCCGCTACATTCGCGCAATTGCCATCAGGTGAGAAGCCCAGCGCAATGTCTTGTGGACGGGCCAGTACACGCAATTGACGTGCGAAGATGCCTTCACCGCCTGTTACTGTGCTAATCGTGGCACTATCGTTAGTTAGTGCCAGTGCTGGTAGTGCGCGTTTGCCCACAATCACAGGATGTACAAACTCGACTGAGACATGTTGCGCATCGGTGGCCCATGCACCATTGCCAAAGGCCAGCAGACGCCCACCCCTGTGAAAACGCTTCGCCATTGCCCAGCACGCCTGCGCGATCTGTTCGGCCTCCTGCGCGAAAAAGACCTCTGGTATCGTCATGCTTTGCTCAAAGCGTGATGTCAAGATAGCTTCTAAAGAAGATGGTGCGTTCATTGAGATAACCGTTCTGTGAGCTGGTAATGCTACGTAATCAAATAATTAGGATGCGAAACGCCGTAGGGGTCTAATTCATTACACCCTTTGGCAATTGACTACGTTCGCAAGATAGATGAAACGCTGTATTGTGCCCTCCAACATTTGAGATCGCCGGCACGGGTGTAATGAATTAGACCCCTACAGGCATCTGCGTTAAACTTGCGTCGTATGGAACGCTTCTAATTCTTCATTGAAGGGATCGCCCAACAACATGAGTGCTTTGAGCGTCTCCTGGGCCTCGGTTTCGTCGATCTTGCTCATGGCGAAGCCGACATGTACGAGCACCCAGTCACCCGCGCCGATACCTTCAGGGCGCACAAGGGCAATACTGATGTTGCGTTTGACACCCGATACCTCTACTTTTGCGATATCATACTCTTCGTCAACGATTTCGATAATTCTTCCTGGAATGCCGAGACACATATTATTCTCCTTTGGATACTAATGCCGCCGCTATCGCGAGTTGACCGAGGGCTAACCCGCCATCGTTGCACGGTACACGCCGATTCGCGTAGACCTGAAATGCCTGTTGTTCTAGTACTGAAAGCAATCGCTCAAGTAACAAACGGTTCTGAAATACGCCGCCACTCAAGGCTACCGTTTGTAATCCTGTCTGTTGACGAACTTGAATGCACATCGCTGCTAGCATCTCCGCTATTGTCCAGTGAAAGTTGCCAGCAATCTGTGCTACGTCAATACCTTGCTGGATATCCTGTACAATCGCGCGCATCATGGGACGTACATCTAGCAGTGCTGGTTTGTCGCCTTGAATTGAGAATGGATACACATGGGCCGTAGTGGTACGTGCTAAGATTTCCATTTCAATCGCGGCCTGTCCTTCGTAGATGACCTCGCTACGTATGCCAAGCAGTGCGGCGACGGCATCGAAGAGGCGTCCAAGACTTGATGTAAGTGGAGCGTTCACCTGTCGCGTAATCATTTGCGAAAGCGTATGCCAGCGTTTGTGGTCAAGATTGCGTACAAATGGAATATCGAGGGTGAGAAAATCGTCACCATATGCTTGTGCCAGATATGCGGCGGCGATGCGCCACGGTTGACGCACGGCCTGTTCACCGCCTGGAAGCGGCACATACGCGAGATGCGCGAGACGTTCAAAGCTGTGCAGGTCGGCCTGCATAATCTCGCAGCCCCAGATTGCCCCGTCTGTGCCATAGCCCGTACCATCGGCGGCGACTCCCATAACAGGGCTGCTCAAGCCATGTTCGGCCAGCACACTTGCAACGTGCGCATGGTGATGCTGAATAGCAATCTTCTCTACTTCCATATCAATCGCATATTTCGTGGCAAGATATTCGGGATGCATGTCGTGGGCAACAACCGAAGGCGTTATGCCGAACAAGCCCTCGAAATGCGGAATACCTTCGCGACAGGACTGTAGCGTCTCCATGTTCTCAAGGTCGCCGATGTGGTGACTCAGAAATGCTTGCTTTTCCTTGCCCAGACAGTAGGTATTTTTGAGGTGTCCACCACAGGCAAGTATTGGTACTGGACATGCAAAACCTAGTGTAATTGGTTCTGGTGCGAAGCCACGTGAGCGACGCAAGAACTGTTCGCCGCCTGCAACAACCCGCATTACCGAATCATCGCAACGCATATGAATGTCGCGATTATGAATTAGCATTCCATCCGCGATACTCAGCAAGCGTTGCTGTGCATCTTCGTCGCGATAGGCTATCGGCTCGTCGCTTAGATTGCCACTCGTCATGACCAGCACGGCGGGACGATGCGGACCGACAATTTCTGCCAATGCTGCCAACAGAAGATAGTGTTGTGGTGCATAGGGCAGCATAATCCCTAATGTGTCATATACTGGAGCAACTGCTGGTGTCACAAGCGTCTCCGCGCGTTTTTGTAGCAGTACAATTGGACGGCGGTAGGATCGCAGTAGTGTTGCTTCCGCGTCACTTATGACACACAATTGTCGAGCCGTTGTGAGGTCGGGCACCAGTAGCGCAAACGGTTTGGCCTCTCGATGTTTGCGTACCCGCAACTGTGCTACCGCGTCCTCATGTAGCGCATCGCATACGAGATGATAGGCGCCTATGCCGTTGATAGCGAGAATAGCACCCACTGCAAGTTGCTGTGCTGCGGCTCTAATTGGATTCTCGCTTGCTATCGCTGCTCCTGTTTTATCCAGCAAACGCATCTGTGGACCACAG
>CAXTUE010000645.1:0-2797 GCA_964247355.1 uncultured Ktedonobacteraceae bacterium
GATGTAATAACAACTCCATCTGTAGGGGAGATATCCGTGTTGTAGAAACGTCCCGCGTGATCGGCAACCGCTTTACGCAATGAAGGGCTAACAGGACCAGGAGCATATTGATTATACTGCCCCGACTGTGTAGCCTGTGCGAGGTGCTGTATGATATCGGGTGGGGTGTCAAAGTCGGGCTTTCCTTGTCCTAAATTAAGTGCATTATAGTGCTGGGCAAGCACATTGATTTCGGTAAACACGGTTGTGCCAAATGTTGACACGCGATTGGCCGAGTTAGGCATGTAGAAACTCCGTAGTACTACCGACTTCGGTTATGGTCTTTCCTGCTAAGGTATCGGGAATCCAGGCCGAATCGTAGGCGTGATAGTTAATGATGTCTCTGAGAGAAATATTTCCCTGACGTCCAGTTTGAAACCACTGTGGAGTAAGCTGGTTCCACTGGTTGTCCTGAATTTGATCGATCACGTGAGGTAGTGTACGCTCCGACAGAACAAAAATTTCTTGCTCTTTCATTGGCATTTTCCTCCGCTAGAGTAGTGTACCGCCGTCAGCAGTTTGTTACCCAATAAGTATGTGGCAATTATACCATAGTTAGGACTTTACCTATGTGCATGAGGTGCAGGGGAGAGATTGTATCACTTTGGGTACTGAAACCTATTGTTACGTGTAAGAGTGTTATATACACACGTGTTACACAGGAACGATGGAGTTTCTGTAGGCAGCTTCATTATTGAGCAGAGGACTAATTCTCACACCCTCTGCAATCTCTCTGGTAAAGGTTGATTTGGAGTAACAACCCGCAACGAAGCACAGGAGGTTATCATGAGCGATAGTACTGTAGCAGACCAGCCTATTCGTACCACCATCCCCATGCGCATTGATCGCTTGAAGTGGTCGCCGTTTCACACACGTATGGTCATCGGCCTTGGAGTTGCCTGGATACTTGATGGCCTGGAAATCACCATTGCTAGTTCCGTTACTGGCGTCCTCACTCAAGCCAACACTCTTCATTTAACAGCAACTGAGGTGGGACTGATCGCGACTATTTATCTCGTTGGTGAGGTAGTCGGTGCGCTCTACTTTGGTAGACTTTCGGATAAGCTAGGAAGGCGCACACTGTTTATCCTCACGCTCGGTGTGTATCTAGTTGGTAGTGGGCTTTCGGCCTTCACTTTTGGTCAAGGCACCTTCTGGGTCATCTACTTCTATGCAACTCGTTTCATTGCCGGTCTTGGTATTGGCGGTGAATATGCGGCTATCAACTCGGCAATCGACGAGATGATGCCAGCGAAGTATCGTGGACGCGTCGATATTGGTGTCAACGGAACGTACTGGGCCGGTTCGATTCTTGGTACGTTTGCTTCCCTGCTGTTTCTCAACCTGATACCTGTGGAACTTGGCTGGCATCTTTCATTTCTGCTCGGCCCGGTCCTCGCAATAGTGATTGTGTTCGTACGTCGTAACCTTCCCGAAAGTCCACGATGGCTTCTCACCCATGGTCGTCAACAACAGGCAGAAGAGGTAATCAGTGGAATAGAGGAGGAGGCGCAGAAGGCTGGACAAACGCTCGATCCGGTTGATGAGAGTAAAGCAATGCAGATAATGCCGGAGAAGCTATATGGCTATATCACACTGCTTCGTGTGGTATTCCAGCAATATCCGCAACGTGCTGTTCTTGGCGCAACATTAATGATCACACAGTCGTTCCTGTACAACGCCATTTTCTTTACTTATGCTATTGTGCTTACGAAGTTCTATCATGTAAGTGGAACGCAAGTCCCGTGGTATGGGCTAGCGTTCGCTGTCGGTAATCTCATAGGACCACTCCTCCTGGGGCCGCTCTTTGACACGCTGGGACGAAAGAAAATGATCTCAGGCACCTACATTCTATCCGGCGTTCTGCTCGCGATTAGTGCCTGGTTGTTTGACATTGGAGCACTCAATGCATTGACGCAGACAGTGGCATGGGTCGTCATCTTCTTCTTTGCCTCGGCTGGCGCAAGTTCGGGCTACCTCACCGTCAGTGAAATCTTCCCGATTGAGATACGCGCGGAAGCTATCGCCGTGTTCTTCGCTATTGCACAGATTGCTGGCGCGCTTGGTCCATTGCTGTATGGCGCATTGATCGGAAGCGGTTCGAGTCCTACTGGACTCTTTATTGGCTACCTTATTGGAGCAGGCATCATGATCCTGGGCGGAGTAGTTGAGATACTGTTCGGCATCAATGCTGAGGGGCAAGCACTTGAGGATGTTGCTCTCCCACTTAGCGCGATTTCCGACGATGCTAAACATCCACACAACGAATTCAGGAACCAGTTGAAGCAAGTGTCGAAGTAAGTAGGGGAGCATAACGAGTCTTCTTACAAGAAATACAAGGCGCGATATAGGTATATCTATATCGCGCCTTGTATTTCTGTAAAGCTATGTTTATAAACATATGGTTAATTTCTCCATAAGCTGACGTAGTTATTGCAGAAAATAAAAATTGACATATGCCTTTCATGCTGCTATCCTTAGAGGTAAGACAATTAAATAGAGACTGACCCGCAATGATCGAGCAGAGTATGAGCATAGTATCCAACAGCGAGCTGGTAGATGGTGAGAGACTGGCAAGGGTGTACTAGCTCGGAACCGCCTCGTGAGCGGCTGACCGAAGAAAGTCACGTATGTGACAAGTAGGTACAGGTGGATGGCTCCCATGCAGCAAGAGAGTTCATAAAAAGTGGTCTTTCTCCATTCGCTACTATGGAGTAGGGAATAGAGGTCGTGACGAATACGGTTTCGCGAGAAAGAC
>CAXTUE010000646.1:0-2790 GCA_964247355.1 uncultured Ktedonobacteraceae bacterium
TGGCGAAGTGATATTAGTATACTTGTACAGGGCCTTCCTTACATCCCTTTTGGTAACTCATTATCTACTTAACATCTACGAAAATGCTGCATGGATGGATGTCCTATCGCTGAGAAGGAGCGAGTGTAAGTATGAGTAAAGAGACACAAGCACATGGGGGCGCGCTGAGCGATTTTATACAAGCACTCCTGCGTTCTAGTGGGTATTCTCAAAAGGAACTTGCCGAGGCGCTAAGTCTTCACCCAAAGGTTTTGAGCCGTAAATTAAATCGCACTGGCAATGCGCGCCTCACTTATCTGGAGGTACGTTGTATTATTGTAACGTTGGCGCGTTGGCATGCAATTACGACACAGGAAGAGGTGTTCCAGTTACTGACATTGGCACAGGTTGGATCATCTCTTTTCGATGAAGAAGAATGGCAGTCTCCACCTCTCAACCAGCTAAAAGTACGCACCGTGTCTCTCGATGCTGCCAGTATTCCTATGATAACTACATATCAGCAGTCTTTTCCCACACCCACAACACGACTCATTGGGCGCGAATGGGTGGTGGAGCGTCTCCAACAACTCTTAGAAAAAAGCGATGTTCGCCTTGTGACGCTTACGGGATCGGGAGGAAGTGGTAAAACACGTCTTGCTCTACACATCGCCCAGCAATTCACTGGTATGTTCGAGCATGGTATCTGGTTTGTGTCATTGGCTGGTGTAAGCGATCCCGCTCTCGTACCAATGAGTATTATTTCCACATTAAACTTGAAACCTTCTGCTGGTCTCTCGCTTGTACAAAGCCTCTCTACATATCTACGCAACAAAAATCTGTTGCTTGTGCTGGATAACTTTGAGCAGGTAAGCGCGGCAGCAAGCGTGGTTGATGAGATATTAGCGACCTGTCCTAACCTGAAGATACTGGTTACGAGCCGATTTGTGTTGCGCCTTTATGGTGAGCGAGTCCTCAATATTCCACCTCTCGACATTCCCGCCTCCAGTGGAGAACTGGAGGCGTCAGACCTTTTGCATTATGAGGCCATTCAGCTTTTTGTCGAGCGTGCTCAGGATGTAATGCCTTCCTTTGCGTTGACACAGGAAAACAAGGATGTCGTCACCGAGATCTGTGCTAAGGTTGATGGGCTACCTCTTGCTCTGGAACTCGCAGCCGCACGTATTCGAGTACTCGCGCCCGCACTTCTCCTAAAACGGCTCTCGAACGCACGGCTCGACATTTTGACGGGCGGTGCCAGGAACCTGCCTGGACGACAGCAAACATTGCGCAACACCATTGCGTGGAGCTATGATTTGCTTTCTTCCCATGAGCAAGCATGGTTTACACGTTTAGGCATCTTTAGCGGTAGCCTGTCACTTGAGGCGGTTGAAGCGATGGCACTACCAGGAAAAGCAGGGCTTATTGACACAAGTGCTATCCTCGATATTACTGAACAACTGGTGGACAATAGTTTGCTTGTTCAACTAACAGGAGTAAGTGAACAAGCACGTTTCATGATGCTGGAAACGCTACGCGAATATGCATGGGAACTGCTGAGTGCGCGGGAGGAGCTGGAGCAGTGGAGGGATTGGCATGCTTGTTATTTCTTACGAGTAGCCGAAGACGCCGAGCAAGGCCTGCGGACTTCGCAGCAACGTCTCTGGTTGCAGAGGCTAACGCAGGAGCAGAACAACATTCGTGCGGCCCTCGAATGGTCGCTTTCACGAGCCAGAGCGGGTGTGCGGATTGACATGCCCTCCTCTCTTGAGCAGGCGGGAGTGTATCATGACGTTGCGGGCAGTAGAACGTTGTCTCGCTGCGAGGCTCCAGGTACAGGTCGATTCGCACTTGAGGTATGTCTGCGACTCGCATCCGCGCTAAGACCATATTGGGAGTGGCAGGGATATTTGACCGAGGGTCGTGAGTGGCTCGGTGCTGTAACCTCTGTGCCACTGCATCAGGAAAGCGATGAAACATTACGTGCGGCACGTGCTAAAGCCTTAAGCGAGCTTTCCCGTCTAGCGTGTCTACAAGACGAGCAGTCAGTCGCGGGAACGCTGGTGGAAGAAAGTCTTGCTCTCTGGAACGAATTAGACGACCCAAACGGAACCGCAACTGCTCTCATGCATCAAGCATGGGTTATGCATGTGTTAGGGAATTATGAAGGGGCGATGCATCTCTACCAGGAAGGTTTGCGCATGCTTGGGCCGACGAGCGAGCCGTGGTTACGCGCCCAATTATACTGTTTCCTGGCGGCATCTTACGGCTTCCAGTTTGATTTTGAGCATGCAAGCCTGTTTTATCGTCAAAGTAGAGAACTTTTTGAGCAGTTAGACGATACGACTTCGGTTGCTGATGTCTTGAAGGACTCAGGAGGCATGTTAATTCTGGAAGGCAAGTACGATGAAGCCATTGCGTGTCTTCTCAAGAGTATCAGCTTATGTTATGAAATTGGACACAAGCAATTTGTGACGACCGGCATGGGCTGGTTAGCTTTCGCTCTTGGTCTGCGAGGAGAGCCAGACGAAGCAACGGCGAGCTTGTATACCGCACGGTTGCAGGGAGCGATGCAAAGCTTAATGGATGCTACTGGTATGACGCACTGGTCAAAAACAAATGCTTTTGTGCGAACACTTCAAGTGCAACTTCGTCTTCGTGTAGATGATGATAAGTGGGAAGAGGCCTGGAACGAAGGACGAAAGCTGACGACCGAACAGGCGATTGAATTAGCCTATCGCTTGGGTAAAGAGTGAAACCGTGTAGGGACCGCATTCCTAAACGCCGGGGAGGGCTTGTGGTTTCGAGCAGGAG